>NZ_JBHTSF010000235.1:0-10959 GCF_042795295.1 Streptomyces sp. NPDC056486 | reverse complement strand
GATCTTGGATCCGTACCGCCCCTTCCTGTTCCCGCTACTTGAGGCCGAGCACCATCGCGTCCGACGGCGACGACCACACCGTCCGCGCCTCGCCGAAGCCCGCGTCGCGCAGCGTCCGCGCGTGCCACTCGGGCGACGGGGTGTCGCCGTCCGCGTGCTCGCCGTAGATCTCGAAACGCTTGGCGGTGGGCCCGGCGAGTACCGGATCCTTGGCGGCGAGCTGCCACCAGTCCTTCCAGTCCAGGGCGCCTTCGGCCTTGGCCTGTTCCATACGGGCGTGCCGCTGGGTCCGGTCGGCCTCGTTCAGACGGGGCGTCGCGGGGTCGGGCATGTGGTCGGCGTTCAGGAAGACACCGCCGTCCCGAACGACTCCCGCGAGCTGGCCGTAGAGGGTGGTGAGGGGGTCACTGTGCAGCCAGTGCAGGGCGGTGGCGGTCAGAACGGCGTCGTACGAGTCGTACGGGAGCTGCGCCGTCCACCGAGGGTCCTTGAGGTCGGCGGTGACGAAGGTGACCCGGTCGTCCCCGGCGAAGGTGCCCTCGGCGATGGCCAGGAGCGCGGGGTCGAGGTCGACGCCCGTACTGACCGCGCTCGGGAACCTCTTGAGCAGCCGGTCCGTAATACTCCCCGTACCGCACGCGAGGTCGAGGACGCGCGGCTCGGATCCGACGACGGCTTCGACCATGTCCAGCATGACGCGGAACCGCTCCTCGCGGTCGGGCAGATACCACTCCTGCTGCCGGTCCCAGCTGTCCTGCCAGGCGCGCCAGTCGGTTGTGGACGCCGTTTCCGTCATCAGAAGCCCTCCAGTACGTAATACGCTCTCGTAATACCCTCGAAGTACGCGCAACCGTTACTCACGCACCTGACGAAGATAGCCCGCCCCGGTAAGGACTACAAGTGGAACTGGCCTATTACTCAGACTACGCAGTACGTCTGGTCAACAGCGAGGAGCCGGGTCGCAACAAGGACACGCTGACGTCGGTCGAGGCGGTCCGTGAGCTGTTCGGAGGCAGTTCGCAGGCGGCACGTCGGGCCACGGACGCCGACGTCACCCGCTTCCGCTCGGTGCGGGCCCGCCTCAGGGCGGTCTTCGAGGCGGCCGACGGCGGCGACGAGACCCTCGCGGTCGACCTCCTGAACTCCCTGCTCCTGGAGTTCCCGGTCAGCCCGCAGATCTCGGGGCACGGCGACCACGACGCCGAGGGCAAGCCGATGTGGCACATGCACCTGGCGGACCACCCGTCGAACGCGACGTCCGGTTACGCCGCGATCTCCGCGATGGGGCTCGCCTTCCACCTCACCGAGCACGGCGTCGACCGGCTCGGCCTGTGCGAGGCAGCACCCTGCCGCAACGCCTATCTCGACACGTCGACAAACCGCTCCCGACGCTACTGCTCGGACCGCTGCGCGACCCGCGCCAATGTCGCCGCCTACCGCGCCCGCAAGCGCTTGGAGACGGAGCGGTCGGCCAGCACGGGCCGCGCGGCCGAGACGGCCCAGCGCAGCAGCGCGAACGGCGAGCGCTGACCGGACGCGAACCGGGGCGGGCGGTAGCGGAACCACACCTTCCCCAGGACGAGTTCCCCGGGCACCGTTCCGTAGTCCGTGCTGTCCCCTCCCGCGTACACGTTGTCCCCGAGCACCCACCAGCCGCCTTCGCGCCGCTCGGCGGCACGCTTGACGACCAACAGGTCCTGCTGGAACGGATGGCGGAGCACCACCACGTCACCCGCTCGGACCCGTGCGCCCCACTGCACCACCAGACGGTCCCCGTGGTACAGCGTCGGCACCATCGACGGGCCGGTCACCTCGGCCGCGCCCAACGGCAGGACGGCCCTTCTTCCTTCGCTCTCCTGCGACAGCTCCGGCATCACCGACACCTCCCCGGTCCTATCCTCCACGAGTCCCAGTCTGGCCCTGGACTTTTGACCTAAGCCCATGGGGGCACTCGCGAAAACACGTCCCTCACGGAGTAATGTCCCACCTGAGAAGACGATCACGAGGAAGGACCGCTGCATGCTTTCCCGCCTGTTTGCCCCCAAGGTAACGGTCAGCGCCCACTGCGACCTGCCCTGCGGCGTGTACGACCCGGCCCAGGCCCGCATCGAGGCGGAGTCGGTCAAGGCCGTCCAGGAGAAGATGGCCGCCAACGACGACGCGCAGTTCCAGACGCGCGCCATCGGCATCAAGGAGCAGCGCGCGGAGCTCGCCAAGCACCACGTGTCCGTGCTCTGGAGCGACTACTTCAAGCCCCCGCACTTCGAGAAGTACCCGGAGCTGCACCAGCTGGTCAACGACACCCTCAAGGCCCTCTCGGCCGCCAAGGGCTCGTCCGACCCGGCCACGGGCCAGAAGGCGCTCGACCTCATCGCCCGGATCGACGAGATCTTCTGGGAGACCAAGAAGGCTTGATCTATGTCTAGGCCGTCTGACCTGCAATTTCGCGGGTCGCATCGCCTACCTGTCCGCACCCGGCCCGCAGGCCGCCGAGAACGGCGTCCATGACGGACCGGGTGCGGTCTTCGTCGCCCGGCCAGAGATGGGCGTAGATCCGGCCTGAACCGGGTTACGGCGCGGCGTAAAGGTCTGGCGGGGTCGTCCCGGACGGGGTCAAGCAGGTGTTGTCGGCTGGTACCCCCTCGTGCTCCTCGCCGTCGTCGTCCCGGTATCGCCAGGTGAAACGCAGGCCACGGGCGCACGTGATGTCCGGGCTGTCCATGAGCTGGAAGTGCAGGTGCGGTTCCGAGGAGTTTCCCGAGTTGCCGCATTCGGCCAGAGTCTGGCCCACGGTCACTCGGTCGCCCACGGTCACCTTTGCTGAATGGCGCCGCAGGTGTGCGAATACCGCGTACACCCCGTCGCCCAATTCGAGGACGATGTGGTTGCCCAGCAGGTGGCGGGGGCTGCCGAGTGAACGCACGAAGCTTTCGATGAGTATGTACAAGAGTCCACCCAGTGAAGACCGCGAAAAGTGGTCCCGTTGGGCGTCCGAGACGGCCACAACACGGGCTTCCGCAGGGGCGAGGAGTGGCTCACCGAACGACGGGTACGACTCGGGGCGTCGCACCACCGGCCACCACCACACGAACTCCGGCGCAGGGCGTAGGGCAAGGTCGATGGCATAGGTTTGCGCCAGGTTGTGGGTGTGGCTGGGCACCTTGGTGCCGGGCCCGTTGCGTGCCATCCAGCGGCCGGTCACCGGCATTTCGAGTCTTAGTGGCGCAGGCTCCTCGGCAGGAGGGCGCTGCCCGAGGGTCATCGCCCAACGCATCAATAGGCCGACGACCAGCAGGGCGACCCCGGTGAACCACAACGGTCCGATGCCCTGTTGGTTGACGAAGATGCACACGGCGCCCACGGCCACCACAGGGCCATGGCGTTTCCAAAGAGACTGCAAAATCGGGCCTTTCACGAAGTGCGCTGTCGGAGAACAGAATTGATCACGGGCATCCTGCAATCCAGGGCCGACAACCGCTCCATCCATATGATGGGGTCCTGTCCGGCGGTGTCGCGGCGGTGTCGAACAGGAACACCTGTCACCCGCGACGGCCGCGCTACCTGCCTGATGTAGACCGGCCGGAGCCCTACGCCGCGCCGTAACCGGGGTCGAGCACGGAGCGGACCAGCTTCACGCGCCCGTCGTCGGTGAACTCACCGAAGGCCAGGATCTCTTGCGGTCGTGACGGCTTCCCGTCCCGGCTCGTGGTGTACCGAGCCGCGAAGCGGTTGCCCTCGCGCAGCGTCTCGTGCACCTCCACCGGATAGGTGTGGCCGCGCTTCCGCCCGTCCTCAAGTGCTTTGAGTACACCGGAGCGCTGCATGAGTTTGCCCCCGACGTGGTGCAGCGCATCCGGAGTGTGGAACTGGTCATGTGCCTCGGCCACAGGGACCTCCGGGTCGTAACCGGCGGTGTAGTACGCCCGCAGATAGTGTGCGGGGTCCTGGGCGGGCGTGGGCTCGGCTCCGGGCTGGGCCGGCGAAACGGGAGCGAGGCCGGGAGCAGGGCGGGCCGCGTCGTCGAAGGGGTCTTCGCCACCCGGCCCGGACCAGCCGGGCCGGCTGGAGGAGAAGCCGATGGTGCTGGCCACTCGCCCGTCCTCCGCCATCTCGGCGAAGAGAGTCACATTCGTGGCGCTCTGCACCTTCCACAGCATGGGTGTGCCGATCGTGTATCGAGCGGCGGCCGCGCGCCCCTCCACGACCACCTCGTGGATGTACAGCTCGTACGGTGCGCCCAGGGAACGCCTGGAGCGGATGTTGCCCAGGATCTTCTTCTGCGACAAGGCGCGTCCGTTGACCCGGTGATCGCCGTCGGGCACGTGGTAGCGCGACCAGACTTCCTCGATGGGGTCGGCACCGTCGAACGCGTCGGCGTGGTACGAGCGGAGGTAGCCGACGAAGTCCTCGGCGGCGGTGGGGTGATGCGTGGTGCTCATGATTCTCTCCTGATCTTCTCGGCGGGCCTGACTCCGCCATGGGGCCCCAGATACGGAACAGCGGTGATGTCGAACTCGCGGCGAAGCGCGGAGAGGGCGGCGAGATGGCCGCACATGCCGTGCACGCTGGGTCCGGGAGGTGTCGAGGCGGAGCACAGATATACGCCGGGCAGAGGGGTGCGGTATGGGTTCCACGCGGGGGTCGGCCGCAGCAGGGACTGTCGGAGCGTGAGTGCCCCCGAGCCGATGTCGCCACCGGGGTAGTTCGGGTTGTACGCCTCATAGTCAACTGCCGCTACACCACGCGCCGCGACGACGGTATCGGCGAAACCGGGAGCGTACCGTTCGATTCGACGGGTGATCAGCGGCACCGGGTCCCTGGTGTCGCCGTTTGGTACGTGGGCATAGGCCCAGACCGGGCGGCGGCCTCCCGCCGCCCGGCCGGGGTCGGTCACGGCCGGGTCGACCAGCAGCACGAATGGTTCCTCGCTCGTCTCTCCCCCAACGGCCGCGTTCTCCGCGGCAAGGGTCTCCGCGCGACTGCCGCCCAGGTGCACGGTGCCGCTCAGCCTCACCTCAGGGTTGGACCAGGGGATGGGCCCCTCGATCAGAAAGTCGGCCTTAGCCGCGCCCGGACCGTAGGTAAAACGGCTCAAGGCCCGGCGGTAGCGTGTCGGCAACCGGCCTCCGGCCAGGGCGAGGAGACCGCGCGGCGTGGTGTCGAGCATGACCACGCGGGCTTCGAGTTCCGCGAGGTTGGTGACCCGGTGGCTGGTGTGGAGCACGCCTCCGTGCGCCCGGAGATCGTCGGCCATGACTTCCGCGATGCGGTGGCTTCCCCCCTGGGGCAGCGGCCAGCCGGTCGCGTGCGCCAGATGCCCGAGCAACATCGCAATGGCCGTGGTAGGCAGACCCGGCAACCTGCCCACCCCGTGCGCCGCGACTCCGGTGATCAGAGCCCGAGCTGCCTCGGTGCGCAGGCCGTTGGTCCGCAGGAGGTGTCCCAACACACGTGTGCCGAGCGTGAGCGGAGCGGCCAAGTCGCGCGGCAAAGACCGCTGGCCGGACAGGAGGAAGTCGGTTACGGCCGATGAGCGCCGCACCAGCGGTTCCATCAGACGACGCCAGTTCTCTCCGTCCGGACCGAGGCGTGCGGCTGTCTCCGCGATGTCGCGGTAGGCAAACGCGGCATCGCCACCGTCCAGTGGATGCGCGTAGGCGATGGGAGGCTGCAGCAGCGCGACGCCGCGGGCCGCGAGGTCGAAGTCCCGGAAGAAGGACGAGGCGGCAGCCATCGGGTGAACGGCCGCGCAGACATCGTGCGAAACATCGGAGTCGAACAATGTCTCGCCGCGCAGGCCGCCACCGATGGTGGCGGCCTGCTCGTGGACGTGCACGGTGAGCCCGGCGCGTGCCAAGGTAACGGCAGCGGCCAGTCCATTTGGGCCGCTGCCGACTACAGCAACGTCGGCGCGAGTCATATCAGGGCGTCCTCGGCGTCGAATTGCTGGTGGGCGAGTCGCCGGTAGACCTCATCGGACTCGACGAGGTCCCGATGAGTGCCGATCGCCCTCACCTGGCCCTCCTCCAACACGATAATGCGGTCCGCCCGCACGATGGTGGACAGCCGGTGCGCGATGGCCAGCACGGCGCATTCCCGGGCAGCTTCGAGCATCGTGTCGCGCAACGCGGCTTCGGTGTCGCTGTCCAGGTGAGCGGTGACCTCGTCCAGCAGAATCACATCCGGCCGTTGCAACAGGGTCCGCGCGATCGCGAGGCGTTGTCGCTGTCCGCCGGACAACCCGGCCCCCCGTTCGCCGAGATCCGTGTCGAGGCCCTCCGGGAGCTCGTCGACGAAGCTGTCCAGGCTGGCAAGCCGTAGCGCACGGGCGACCTCCGCGACATCGGCTGAGGGATTCGCGTACGTCAGATTCTCGCGGATCGTGCCCCGCATCATCGGCGCGTCCTGCTCAACGTAACCGACCAGTGAGCGCAGTTCCCCGAGGCGCAGACCGGTGATGTCACGGCCTCCGATGTGGATCGTTCCGCTGTCAGGGAAAAGGAACCGCTCGATCAGTTGGAACGTCGTCGTCTTACCGGCGCCGGAGGGGCCGACGATAGCGGTAAGGCCCTTACGTGGCAGGGAAAACGAGACGTCCCTGAGGACCGGCGTACTCACGTGGTAAGAGAAGCTGACTTTCTCGAAGCGGACCGCGGATGCCGACTTCGCGGCTGTCTCTTCCGTCTGCCGATCCGCAATGCCCTCATCCGGTTCCTCTTCCTCCTGAGGAATAGACCCCAACTCCAGCACACGCTGTATCGCCGCGCGACCCTGCTGAGTCTGGCTGATCGACATGAAGAGCATCACCAAGGGCGATACCAAGTAGAACAAGTACATGACGAACGAGGTGAGGTCGGCCGGCGGCATGGCCCCGGTCGCCACCCGGGCCATGCCCCAGGAAATGACGACTGCCAACGAAAGCTGTGTTCCGACGTTCATCGTCGGGGTGAGCAGTGAGCTGAACCCGGTGACCCGGGTCCCGCTGCGCCGAGCCCTTTCAGCCAGCCGCGCCAACTCCTCGGTCTCCCGCTCCTCGGCACGCGACGCCTTCACCGTGGTGAGAGCCCCCAGTACCCGTTGCAGCCCCGAGCCGAACGCACCGACGTTCTCCCGGTTCTTCATGGCAGCGACGCGCACCTGACGGGCCAGCAGAAGCGCGACACCACTGGCTAGGCCGAGGCAGCCGACCGTGGCGAGCAGCAGCCTCCAGTCGAGCCTGGCCATCAGGATGAGGCCACCGACCACCATGAACACGGAGGTAACCATTTGCGCCAGGGCTTGCGCGATGACCAGGCAAGCGATGGAGGTGTCGGACACCGTACGAGAGAAGACGTCGCCGTGTTTGAGGCGTGAGAAGTGCGGAATCTGGCTGCGCAGCAGTCGGCCGCCCAGGATCCGACGGACGTCGAACACGATGCTCTCGCCGGCCCGGCCGATCACGTAGGTATGTCCGGCGCTCATGGCCGCGTCCGCGAGGAAGAAGAGAGCGATGAACGTGATGGGCCAGACGATCGACTTGTCCAGAGAGACTGCCTCGATCAATTGCCCCAGCATCCAGGGCTGAGCGAGCGTGGCTGCTGCACCGACCAGGCCCATGCCGATGCCTGCGATCAGCAGGGCCCGATGGTGGCGGACTATCTCCCAGAGGTTCATGTCTGCTTGGTGTAGGACGCTACGAACAAGCCCGCCTCGGGGACGTACTCGGTCTGCTGCCAGTCGCTGTAGTGCCCTTCAGGCCGCAGACCGGCGTCCTGCGCGTAGACATCCACTTCCTCAGGAGTGAGCAGGCGTGCGATCTCGGTGCCGATGCGGTGGGTGCCGTCCGACTCGAACCAAATCGTGGACACCTGCCAGATCCTATTTTCCATGAGGAGCGTGGCGTGCATCTGGATGCCTGTGTTCGGTTCGGGGTAAGGCACGAATATGGTCGTCCGCTGCCTGCCCTCATGCTGGGCGACGATTCCCGGGCGGTTATGCGTCTCGACCAGCAATCTGCCTCCGGGCAACAGGTGTTCCGCAGCGCGGGCGATGGTCTCTCGCTGTTCTGCGGGATCAAGGACAAGTGCCAGCGTGGAACATACGCAATAGATCAGGCCGTACTTCCGACCTCCGTTGTAGGTCCGAATGTCCCCGAGTTCTGCAGTGACCTCACCTTCCTCTGCCTTCTTCTCCAGAGTCGTGAGCATCTCCTGTGAGGAGTCCACACCGGTGACCGGACCGACACGGCGCGATAGCGGCAACGCAATTCGACCTGTGCCTACACCGAGTTCCAACGTGCCCTGGAGCGGATCTGGGTGATATCCGACGAGGGCCTCTACGGTGGTCTGCGCCGCGGCATCGTTCTGGAATATGCGGTCGTACCAGCTCTCGAACTGCCTGCCGTAGCCTATGTCCGCGATGGGCACGGGCGCTCCTATCTTGTTGCGGTGGCCCCTATAGCCGGGGGGGCTCTGTTTCAGACGGCGCCCAGAAAGGCCGGCGGAGCCGATTTCATCGGCAGATAGGTGGAGACGTACAGGACCTCGGGGTCCTCGCTCTCGTCATGTCCGGCAGCGCGCACCACCGAGAACTGGAAACCCCGTACGTCGGATGCGTTCGGCGCATTCCGAATCTGTCTCTTGATGAACTCGGCCAGGACCTTGAAGGGCGGCGCACCGGTCGGATCACTACCCTTGGCGATGCTTTTCAGGATGGCACTGCATATGTCGAAAACGGCTTTTTCTCTACGGCGAGATGAGAACCAGAACGCCTGGATCGCTTTGCGATTCGTGATGAGGTCCAGTTCGACCCACGGGGATGTCTGCCGGTTCTCGTCAAGGGTGCGGTAGAGGTAGTGGTAGTCGTGCGTCGCTGGGTTGGGCGCAAAGAACTTCCAGTTCGGCACGAGGGAGAAAACGTCTCTTGACCGTGCGATCTCGAAAGCGGGATGCGGATGCTGAGCGGCCAGTGTCGTCACCAGCAGAGTGGCGCCGGCGAAGCGCGTCACTGCGCCCGGTCCTGTGAATGCCTCTTTCAGGAGGGAAGTCGTATTCATTTGCTTTCGCTCTCCTTTCCGGAGGAACTTGCGTCCGTTTCCCGGACGGTCGACGAAATCGGCGAAGTGCAATGCTGTTGCACGAAATCGGCGATGAGCTCCGTTGCGGTTCGCGTGTGGCGCGCGTCGGTCAGGATCGTGTCGTGGCTACCGCGCTCCACCACGGTGACCTGCCCGTACTGATCTGCCGCTTCGTGGGATCGGACGATGTCGTGGAACATCAGCAACTGCTCGGGATCGGTGTCCACCGTCTTCTGTGCGGCGATGACCAGTCCGGGGACCGGCACGGGCTCCAGGGTTCCGGTGTAGGTCTCGAGCTCCTCGCGAATGACCTCCCACTCCCGGGCCGCCGCAGTCCACAACCGTGAGTCGGCGTAGTGGGCGAACGCCTTCTTTCGGTAGGCATGGGGCAGGTCGTCCACCCAGTCGGGAGACGAGATCAAGGCACCGAAACCCAACTTCGTCCAGAGGCTCATCTGCTCCAAGGAGTCAGTGAGGACCTCAGTGCCCTTCCTTTGCTTGGGAGACCGCTTCAGCTGCGCGGGGTGCGTGGGGTCCAGGTAGACGACGCCAACCACTTTGTCGCCGAGCTGCGTTAGGGCCCGACGGTTGAACTCCGCACCCATGGAATGCCCGACCAGTACCACCTTGCGGTCTACCGGTAGGGCCTGGCGGATGAGGTCCTCAAGGTCGTTCACCGATTCCTGCGTGGTGTAGGCGGCATCCCTCAGCCGTTTGCTGGGGCCGTAGCCCGCCCGGGCGTAAGTCACCGACGCGTAGCCGAGGTCGAGGGCGAGTCGCTCGACCATCCACGCGAAGTGTTCGGTGGTCGAGGCGAGGCCGTGGTTGAAGACCAGAACCGGACGGTCGGCGTGATCCTGTCCGCCGGCGTCGTACGTCAGCACGTTGCCGCTCCGCGTGGTGACGGTACGAGACGTCGGCCACCCGGCCACTACCCGGGAGCGCCTCTGCGTCGCCAGCACCGCTGTCCCGCTGACACCGGCGGCCAGCAGCACCAGCGCAGCCTTGACCATCCTGTCGTCCCGGTCGGCGACCACGGACAACGTTCGCGGCGCGGTGGTGTACGCCACCATGGGGTGCATCGCGGGGAACGCGGTCATGAACCTGCCCAACCCCATGACGAAAGCGTTGGCCACGTGAAAGCTGCCTGCGGCGCCGAGCATCGGCCGAGTCAACCTGCCGCCGGCCAGATAGATGACCGGGAAAAGGCATTCCATCGCCAATACCGCGTGCTGTGTGACCTTGCTGGTGCGAGGGTAACGCTGCGTCAGGCGGTACGCGCGCTCCGATCCATAAGTTCGCGTACGCAGCACACCGGGCAGAGCCGATCCGTCACGCCACTGAGTCCCGGCCAACTTCGCCCAGCCTGACGTCGCGTACGACATGTTGGCCTGGATCGCCAGATACCACATAAGGGCATCCTTGACCTGCGGGCTGTCCGACAGCCGGGCAAGGCCCGTTACCGCCTGAACCTGTGTGGTGACCTGGTCCGCACCGTCCGATCCGTATCGGTGGCGGGCCTGTAGCACGCAAGTGGTCGCACCGAGGAAGAGGTTGCCTGCCGCTCGCCACTTGCCATTGCCGGGCAGGAGCATTCCAAGGCTGCATGCGACGCGCGTGGCATGGAGCGCCATGGTGGTCTTCCTGCCGCTCACGGCATTCGTCATCTTCTGGATGGCCGGAACCGCGCTTTCCGGCGACTTCTTCATGATGTCCCAGTCGTTTAGACCACCGGGCTCAAGATTCCGGCGCTGACTGATATATTCCAGAGAGGAAGAAAGACTGGAAAGGGCCGCGAGGCGCTCAGAAATACCTATCGCGCGATCCCTGGACATCGGAATCGGCGAAAACAACGAAGCGGCGAGTTTCTTTGTCAGCTGCATGCCGAAAGCTTTCTCCATACT
>NZ_JBHTSF010000234.1:0-10977 GCF_042795295.1 Streptomyces sp. NPDC056486 | reverse complement strand
TTATCCCGCTGCCCCCCGCGCCCCATTAGCTGTGGCCTGGAACCTCTGTTCCCACCCCCCACACACAACACGGCCCCCCCGCCCCGGCCCGCCGCTCCTTCTGTGTCGTCAATCTCCTCAGCGGTAGGCGCGCGCCTGGAGCCCGTACATCTGGGCGTAGAGGCCGCCGTGCGCCAGCAATTCCTCGTGACCGCCCGTCTCGGCCACGCGCCCGTGGTCGAGTACGACGATGAGGTCGGCGCCGCGTACGGTCGAGAAGCGGTGCGAGACCAGCAGCGTGACCGTGTCAGGGCGGCCGCCGTCGGGGCGGGGGCTGCGGGCCGCCTCGATGTAGCGCTCGAAGATGACGTGCTCGGTCTCCGCGTCCAGGGACGCGGTCGGCTCGTCCAGGATGCGGAGCAGGGGCGCCGGACGCATCAGGGCGCGCGCGAGTGCGAGCTTCTGCCACTGGCCCGTCGACAGGTCGACCCCGCGCTCCCATCGGCTGCCCAGCTGAGTGTCCAGGCCGTCCGGCAGCGTGCCGGGCAAGTCGGTGGCGCCGGCCCGGCCGAGAGCGCCGACGACCGCACGCGGGTCGGCGATCCGCGGCAGATCCCCGACGCCGACCGTCTCGCGCAGGGCGAACTCGAAGCGTACGAAGTCCTCGAAGGCGGCACCGAGCCGCTGGCGCCACCGCTCCGGGTCGAGGGCGTCGAGAGGGATCCCGTCGACCGTGATCCGGCCCAGCGTCGGCTCGTACATCCGGCACAACAGCTTGACCAGGGTGGATTTCCCGGAGCCGTTCTCACCGACCAGGGCCACCACTCCCCCGGCCGGCAGCCGCAGCTCGACGTCGTGCAGCGTGGTCACCGCGGTGCCCGGGTAGCGGAAGGACAGCCCTTCGACGGCTATGCCCTGCCGCAGCCTCGACGGCACCGGTGCCCAAGGGGCGCCCGAGACCGCCGCGGGGGCAGCGGCGGTCACCGCGGGCGCCAGGCTCGCCTGCTCCGCGTACGTCCGCAGCCAGCGCAACCGCTCGGCGCTCTGCAGGAGTTCGACGACGGCCCCCGTGGCCTGTACGAGTCCGCCGACGTGGCCGGTGAACCGACCGGCCAGCACGACGGCGAGCAGTACGGCGCCGAGGCCGGTGTGACCGGTCACCGCGAGATGCACGACGAAGGCGACCGCACCGATCAGGCCGAGCGAGTTGAGCAGCCCGGCCGCGCAGCCGATGACGGCGAACCGCCACTGTGCGCGGCTCGTCACGTCGTCCGCGCGGCTGCGCAACTCGCCTACCCTGGCCCATAGTTCATGCCCCGCTTCGAAGACGCGCAGCTCCTTGCCCGCATCCGGCGAGGTGGCGAGGCGGGCCAGACGCGCGGCGAGGCGGTAGTCGGCCGCCGTGGTCTCCTGGGCGCGGGCGATGACGCCGCGGGCGGAGATCTGCAGGCGCAGGGCGATGGCCCCGATGAGCGGCAGCACCAGCAGAGCGGGGTGGACGGTGGCGAGGAGGGCTGCTGTCACCAAAAAGCCGCCGAGTTGTTCGAGCAGGTTGAGTACCCAGTTGAGCAGGGCGCCCATGGCCAGGGTGCGGTCGCGCAGCAGGTGGAGGCGGTCCTGGAACGCGGGTGACTCCTGGTGGCGCAGTCCGGGGATGCCCGCGGCGAGCCGGGCGAGCAACCGGTCGAAGGCGAAGCCCACCCGCTCGCTGAGCCCGATCCTGGCCCCGATGGCCGCCAGCTCGACCGCCTCCCACACACCGAGGCTCACCACCAGCAGGAGCGCCGCCGTCACCGTGGATTCCAGCAGCTCCTGTTGTGCGCCCTCGGCCATGGACCGAAGCCACAGGGCCTGCAGGGCCGCGAGTCCGGCCGCGGCGGGCACGAGCAGCAGCCCGAGCACGGCGAGTTTCCAGGACTCCCTGAAGGACTCGCCGATCAGGGTGCGCAGCGCGTCGAGCACGCCGCGCCAACCGCGTTCGGACACCTCAGGAGGGTCGGCGCCGTCCGGCTGTTCCCGCACCACGCGTTCCGCCGGTCGCGCGGCATCCGATGGCGTGGGCCGCCGGGGCGCCGTCGCGGGTCCACGGGCGGCAGTGACACCGCCTTCACCACCACCGGGGCTCGTGTCGTCATCGACGAATCGATCCGCCTGCAACCGGTACATCCGCGCGTACCTGCCGCCAAGCGCCATCAGCGCGTCGTGCGTGCCGCTCTCCACGATCCGGCCGCCGTCCATGACATGGATGAGGCCGGCCTTGCGTACGCCCGAGAAGCGGTGTGAGACCAGGATCGTGGTGGCGCCCCCGCTCACCGTCAGGAACCGGTCGAAGAAGTCGGCCTCCGCCCGCGCGTCGAGATGCGCGGTCGGCTCGTCGAGCACGAGCACGGCCCCCGACCGCGCGGCCAGGAGCGCTCGGGCGAGCGCGACCCTCTGCCACTGGCCGGCGGACAGGTCGGCGCCGTTCGCGAACTGCCGGGAGAGCACGGTGTCCCAGCCCGCTCCGAGCCTTTGGGGCAGTTCGGCGCCGTCCGCCAGTTCCAGGGCGTGCTCCAGTGCGCGCGCGTCGCCGCCGATGTCCGGGGCGCCCATCGCCACGTTGTCGCGCAGCGTCAGGGGATACTTCACGAAGTCCTGGAAGACGACGGAGATTCCTCGGCGCCACTGCCGCGCGCCGACCGCCCGCACGTCCGCGCCGTCCGCCGTGATGCGCCCGGCGTCCGGCTCGTAAAGCCGCGCGAGGAGTTTGATCAGCGTCGTCTTGCCGGAGCCGTTCGCCCCGACGATCGCCACGGAGGACCCGGCCGGGATCTCCAGGTCGAGCCCGCGCAACACGGGTTTGTGCGTGCCGGGGTAAGTGAAGTCCACGGATTCGAAGGCGATGCCGTGGCGGACTGCCGGAGCCCGGCCGTTCGTGTGGCCGTTTCCGGCTGCTGTCCTCCGGCCGTCGGCCCGAGCGCTCCCCGGCCCGTGGGCCTGGGCGCTGCTGTCGGCGGTCCCCCGCAGCTCCAGCGCGGCAAGCGAGCGCAACCCCAGCAGCGCATCGCGCACCATGAGGTCGTCGTCGCCGACCCAGCCGAGTGCGGGCAGGGCGAGCGCCGCCTGGGCGCTGATCACGAGCTGGGTGAGTCCGAGGTCGCCGCGCGCGGCGGCGAAGGCCGCGTACCCCAGGACCGCGCCCTCCGCGCACACCACGAACCCCACCGCGCCGTAGGCGCGCCGCGCGGCCGTCCCGCGGGTGGCCCAGACCCGGGCCATGCCCGACTGCCAGACGGCCGTCATCCGGTCGGCGAGCCAGTCACCGAGCCCGAAGACACGTATCTCCTTGGCGGGTTCGGGATCCACGGCGAGCGACCGCAGGTAGCCCGCACTTCGGATCACCGCGCTCGCCGACTCCATGCTGCCGTGCACCTGGCGCGACAGGCGCAGATAGGAGCGGTAGGTCAGCACCGCCGCGAGCCCGAGCAGCAGTGGCGCCCACCAGGCCAGCGGGGCCAACAGGACGAGCAGACCGATTCCTTCGAGCCTCGGACGCACGATCTCGGGGAGCAGCAGGGCGAGTTGGTCCGGCCGGGTGCCCGGTTCGGTGGCCAGGCGCAGCGTGTCGGCGTAGCCCGGCTCTTCGAGGTGTCCGATGCCGTCCGGTCCGGTCCCGGCCGCGATGGCCCGGTCCTCCACCACGCTGGCCGCCCGCAGTCGCAGCACCGCCGCGAGGCCGCTGTCCAGGGCGCGCAGTCCCGTGCGTAGGAGGGTCAGCGCACCGAACACGGTGAGGACGACCAGTGCTTCCCTTGCCTCGGCCGACCCCGCGCCCGCTTTCACGGCTCCGGGCAGCGCACCCACGAGCCGGCCGGTCGCAACCACGATGAGCGGCCCTGTGAGCGCCCCGCAGACCACGGTCACGGCGAGTGCGACCGTGTGCCGGGGTCCGGCCCGCCACAACAGCCGCACTGCTGCGGTCCACTCCTGCCACGTGCGCATTCCGGCCTCCTGAGCTGCGCGCCTCCGTCGGGAGCACGATGCTCACAGAGGAGCCGGGCGGCCGGGTGAGGGTCCCGGTCGCGACCGGACGCCGCCGGTCGCCCGACAGGGTCAGGGCGACTGTCAGTGCCGGGTGCAAGGATCATCGGTATGGACGCGACGACATTCGACTGGCGCCCATTCCTCACTCGTTGGAGCGAGGAATGGGCCGACGCCCAGGGCGACTTGAAGGCCTTGAGCTCGGACGACGACGAGGACCGGCGGCGCAGACGGCTTGGCAACGAATCTGCCGCCGAGACGGACATCGTCGCCATGGAGACGCGGCTCGGGCGCGAAATGCCGCCGTCCTTCAAGGACTTCCTGCGGGTCAGCGACGGTTGGCGGCACGCGGGCGGTTTCGTCTGGACACTGGCCGGCACACGCGAGGCCCACTGGCACGAGAATGCGAGCGGCCTCGGTGGGGACTACGACGAGTTCTGGGACGAAGAGGACAACCCTGAGGAGACACGGGCGCAGGTCGGCCTCTGGTCGCGCGGACTCCAGTTGGACGTCGAATCCGACGCCACCTACGTACTGCTCGACCCGGAGGACGTAGGACCGGACGGCGAGTGGGCGGTGCGGGTGTGGGCGTCCTGGCGGGCCGAGGACCCCGCGCGATATCCGTCGTTCGCGGCGTTCATGGTCGCCATGCATCAAGAGTTCCACAACCTCGAGGCCGGCCGGGACAGGCAGGAGAGTGCCCCCGCGTTCGCCAACGAGACCACCCGCGCCCAGGACGCCGCCGTGGCCCGGGCCCGGACCGCGGCACTGCGCGGTCGTCACGAAGAGGCGGCGCTGCTCCTTGTGGAAGCCCAGCGGTACGGTCGGCCGCACGCGGACGACCTCCTGCACCAGATCGGACAGCTGGGCGGGCCACGCGGGGGCGGTCGGCGGCCGCCGCACCCCAGCGACCCCCGCTTCCTCACCGAGTTGCTCCCCCTATACACCGCCGAGCTCCTCGACAGAGGCTCCTACACGGAGGACTGGCACTTTGCCGACTCCGACCGCTTCCCCGACATCTGGCAGACCGCGTCGGACATCCGGCGCGAGATGAGCGAGGGGACTTACCGCTACCGGCCCGGCGGCAGGTTCGGCGAGGCCGTCGACGAGGCCCGTGAGCTGGCCCGTTGGGGCGACACCGACGCCGCCTGGCGGGTCCTGTCCGCCGCGATCCCGTTGTGGGAGCCGCTGGGCCCTCACCACATCGCCCCGGTGGGCCTGCTCGTCGACCCTGTGCTCGCCCCTGTGCTGACCGCCGCGCGGCGCCTGGAGCTGCTGGCAACTCCGCGCGGCGGCGAGAGCGGCCCGGCTCCGACTCCCGCCTGCGACCAGGACCCGGACGGTCTGTCCTGGCTCGCGCGCCCCGAAGGACTGCGACCGGGTCAGTCATCACCGTGCGACTACCGGATGGTCCTTGTCGAAGGAGTCGCCCCGGACAACCTGCCCGCCCTACTCGGCTCGTCGCCCGATACGGCCCTCTCCCCGCCACTGGAACGCTGGGATGTCAGCCGTCATCACCGCCCCGATCAGCGGGCCTTCTCCAGCTACGAGGACAAGGCGCTGCTGAGGGTCGGCCGGGCCGCAGCGGGGTGGAGCTTCGGATTCGACGATGCCCCGTCCACCGCGTTTTCCACGGAGCGCTTCGTCTCCCCCGCGACGGCCGCCTCTGCCGGCGGCGGCCGGGCGATCGTGGTGTGGAGCGAATCGCGATGGCAGACCCCGGTCTTCCATGTGTCGGTCGCCCAGGACGGGACGCCGCTGTACGCGTTCACGGTGCGGGACGGGGTCATCGAGGACAGTTCCGGCGCCGTTCCCGCCGAACTGGCCCCGGCCTCCCTTGGCTTCGACACCCCGGGCACGACCGCCCAGGCGGCCGCAGTCGCCCGCGCCCTGGATGCCATCGCCGATCGGTACGGCGTCGCCCTGCCGCGCCTCGCTCTCACCGAGGGCCGACTGCACTCCTTCGAGTCGATGTCCTGGATACGCCCGCCCGACCCCGGGGAGACCTACATGACGATCACGCTGGGCCTCAGGGAGTAGGCGCGAGGCTGCGGTCGCGGCAAGGCTCATCGACGTGTCGTGCCGGTGGGCCGGATCAGTGGGCGAAGGCCACCGACTCGGCGAGGTCCTTTTGCGCCTCGAGTGTGGTCAGGCGTTCGGTGAGTGCTGCGTGGATCGCGTCATAGGTGTCGGAGCCGAGTGCCAGGCGCAGGGGCGGGTTCGGGTGGCGGGTCGTGGCGTGGATGGTGGCGGCCAGCTTGGCCGGGTCGCCGGTGAATGCGCTCTCGTCGGCGGTTTCCAGGTAGCGCCTGGTCCGGCCGACGGCGTTGTCGCGGTAGGCGGCCGTTTCGTTGGTGTAGTGCAGGGCCGATGCGAAGCCGGTGCGGGTCGCGCCTGGCTCGACCAGAGTGAGGTGGATGTCGAAGTCGCAGACCTCGCGGCTGACGCTCTCGGTGAAGCCCTCAAGACCCCACTTGCCCGCGTGGTAGGAGCTGTGGGTGGGGATGCCGACCTGGCCGCCCACGCTGGAGATCTGGATGATCCGGCCTCCGCCCTGCTCCCGCATCGGCCGCAGGAAGGCCCGGGTGATCATCATCGGGGCGAGCAGGAGGACCTCGATCTGGTCGCGGATCTGCTCGGCGGTCATCTCCTCGGCGGCGCCCACGACCGCGTATCCGGCATTGTTGACCACGATGTCCACCGGACCGGACCGCAGTGTCCCGGCGACCACCCGGTCGACGTCGGCCGGCCGGGTCAGGTCGAGGATCTCGACGGTCAGCCGGTCGCCATACGTCTCGCGCAGGCCATCCAGAGCCGCAGGTCGGCGGACCGTCGCCGTGACGCGGTCGCCATTGCGGAGGGCGAGCTCGGTGAGGTGGCGCCCCAGACCGCCGGAGGCTCCGGTGATGAACCAGTGACGTACGGCCTTGTCGGAGAGAGCGGGCACGAGATGCTCCTGGAGTAGGGTGTTACCGGAACGTATTCCGCTTAGAGGTTAAGCGGAACACATTCCGGAAAGCAACCGGCGACCCACACGAAGGAACCTGTATGCCCGCGACACCTCGCCGCACCAGGAGTGACGCGCTGCAGAATCGGGAGCGCCTGCTCGAGGTCGCCGCGCAGGCCTTCGCCGAACAGGGTCTTGACACCGCGCCGGCCGCCATCGCCAAGCAGGCGGGCGTCGGTGTCGGCACGCTCTATCGGCACTTCCCGACTCGGGAAGTCCTCATCGACGCCGCCTACCGACGCCAGCTCACCGACGTGTGCGAGAAGGTGGACGACCTCCTCGCCAGCCACCCGGCTGCCGAGGCCACCCGGATGTGGATGGAACACTTCATCCGCTACGCCACGGCCAAGAGCGGCATGTCCGAAGCCCTCAACGCGGTCATCGCCTCCGGGATCGACCCGTACTCCGACAGCCGCACGCTCCTCACCGACGCCGTCGCCACGCTCCTCGCGGCCGGTGCACGGGACGGCAGCCTGCGAACCGACGTCGCCCCCGACAATGTCCTGCTCCTCATGGGTGGCATCGCCTACTCCGCGCAGCACGGCACCGAAGAGCAGGCCCGCCCGCTCATCGACCTCTTCATGGACGCGCTGACCAGGGATGTGACCGGGATCAGTCGCCGGTGAGGCCGAGTCGGTTCGCGTTGACGCCCGCCTGGAACCGCGAGTCCGCCTCCAGCGCGGTCATCAACTCGGCGACCCGCCTGCGGTAGGTCCGTACGGACATCCCGACGCGGCGCGCGCCCGCAGCGTCGGTGAGCCCTGCCGCGAGCGCCTGCAGCACGGTGAAGGAGTCGGCGTCCAGGCCCTCGGTCTCGCTCCGCAAGTAGTCCGCGAGAGGGGTGCCGGCATCCCACGTGGCACACATCAGGGCGTGCACACCCCCGACGAGAGCCGGTGCGGTCGTGATCGTGAACTCGCGACCGCGTGCGCCGTTGCGGCCCGCCAGGATCATCACCCGGCGGTCGATGATGATCGTCTCGTGCGGCAGGTTCGCGGCACGCACCCGCACCTGCCCACCGGCGTCCGCGACGTCGAACAGGTGCAGCCGCTGTTCCTCGTCGGCGAGTACGGCCGGTGTATAGAGCTTGCGTACGGCCACACCTTCAGCGGCCCGGGGGCGCAGGCGGCGCACCATCGCCTTTCTCGCCTCGGGCCGCGTCCAGGTGTGCAGGTCGTTCGCGGCGCAGAAGAACTCCCGCGTCGTCTCGCCGAACAGCACGGCGGTCCGCGCGGCCAACTCCCTCTCGCCATGAACCGTCAGCGTGGTGTGGTCGGTCACCCTGCCAGTCTCGCTCATGACGGTGGCAACACGTTGCCATATGGCCTGCCGATGGTCCTCGCGGGCCGAGAGTGGGGACATGACTACTCAGATCACGGCCGCAGCGAGCGGCCAGTTCATGCTCGGTGGCGACCGCCCCGTCAACCGCCTCGGTTTCGGCGCGATGCGGCTCCCCATGGGCACTTTCACCGGTCCCGCACGCGACCCGGAGACCGGCATCGCGGTGCTGCGGCAGGCAGTCGACGGGGGTGTCGACCACATCGACACGGCGGGCTTCTACGTCCGGGGTGAGGTACGCGCCAACGAACTGATCCGCAAGGCGCTCGCGCCCTACCCGGCCGAGCTGTTGATCGCCACGAAGGTCGGTCCGCTGCTCGGAGCGGACGGCATGCCCACCGGCCAGGCAGGACCCGAGCAGCTGCGCGGCCTCGTCACCGAGGACCTGCGCGCCCTCGGTCTCGACCGGTTCGACCTCGTCTACCTGCGGGTCGGGGGAATGAACAAGCCGGGCGGCGAGAGCGTGGCCGACCGATTCGCGGCACTGGCGGACCTGCGCGAGGAGGGCCTGATCCGCCACCTCGGGGTCAGCAACGTCGACGTGGCTCAACTCGACGAGGCGCGGGGCGTCGCGCCGGTCGCCGCGGTGCAGAACCAGTACCACGTGCATCGTCACGATGACGCCGCCGTGCTCGCGCGCTGCGTGGAACACCACATCGCTTACGTGCCGTTCTTTCCGCTCGGTGGCGGATTCGATCCGATCGAGCACGACCGCCTCGCA
Organism: Streptomyces sp. NPDC056486; assembly: GCF_042795295.1. Classification (NCBI taxonomy): domain Bacteria; kingdom Bacillati; phylum Actinomycetota; class Actinomycetes; order Kitasatosporales; family Streptomycetaceae; genus Streptomyces; species Streptomyces sp. NPDC056486. The sequence continues at coordinate 1,912 of NZ_JBHTSF010000234.1, read as the reverse complement.
CAGGTCGCCAAGAGGCACGAAGCGACGACCGCGCAGGTCGCCCTCGCCTGGTTGCTCGCGAGCTCACCGAACATGCTGGCCATCCCCGGCACCGGTTCGCCCGCGCACCTCGCCGAGAACCTCGCCGCGGCCGGGCTGCGCCTCGACGCCGCCGACCTCGCGGAGCTGAAGGCCTGACGGTCCACGTAGCGCTTCACCGGTCGGTGGCCTGACCTCCCGGCTCGCAGCCGGCCACCGACCGGTGCTCCCGTATGTCGCGCCGCGCGACTTGCAGGCCGCGACCACCTCGGTGGCTCCCAGCATTTTCAGGGTCTTGTCGAGATCCGTGCCGAGGAAGCTGTCCGGGCTGGTCTTGGCTGGCCTTGTGGGCAACCAACTCATCGTCGGCTGGCCTGAGTTCAGGCACCACTCGCCACCCTTGGGTACCCGCCTCCACCCCGGTACGCGATGGCAACCGGGGTGTTCTGCATGTCGATGACCAGGAGCGCGGAGGCGTGTGGCAGGGGCTCACCGTAGAGGACGCTCCAACGAGGGTCCTGGGCACTCGTGAAGGGCCGGATGCCGGCCCGCAGCTTCCTACCGCTTTGCCAGCGCCTTGCTGAGAGCCACACGGACCGGGTCCGGCAGCGGCTCGCCCTCCGTGGTGGCGATCAGCTCTTCCGCCACTGCCCGCAGCTTGGTGTTGGAGTGTTGCGACACCTCGACCAGAATCTCCCACGCCTCGTCCGCGGTACACGGCCCCAGCGACATCAGCATGCCCCGCGCCTGATCTATGGACGGATGGGACTCCATGGCGCGATGCAGGTCGTTGACCTCGGTGCGCAGCGCCTTGATCTCGGCAGCCTCATCCGCACAGTCACCGTCGGAGGTTTGCTGATCGGTATTCTGATGAGGATTCAGTGCCGTCGTGTTGAGAGATTCCGACGAGGAAGCCACCTGCTCTACCTCTCATTTACTTAGGCAGAACCTGTCGGGCCGACAGGACCGCCGATGAGGTGAGCATCGCAGATCCCCCACATCCATGGCCATAGTTTGCTGACTCCGTGCATGGTGTGCAGGGGGCGGCGCCGGTGGCTGTTGGTCCCAACCGACCGGCGCCTACGTTGCACAGCGCTGTGCTATCGCGTTGATCGAGTAGCCAGTTACGCCACTCTGAAACCGACGCAGCACATCGGCATCGACCGCGATTTCGAGGCGTAGACCATCTCAACAACGCCCCTTCGGGCAGGGGTGCACGCTAGCGTCGCGGCAACGCACTGTTCGGCGGGAGGGGCAAGGAATGCGGCGTTCGGCTGGGCATTACACGCTGCTGCAACGCGTGGCTGACGTGCAGCGCACGACCGATGGATGGGTCGTGGCGGGGCCCGGCCTCGACGAACGCACCACGGGCCCCCTGGTGAAACTCGGGCTGGTCCGGGTGGCTCCCCGTGCGGAACGGGCGGAGCTCTCGGTGAAGAGCGGCCGGGCGGTCCCGTGGGCGGTGCAGCTGACGGACGACGGGTGGGACGCACTCCTGTACGCGCGGACGCGGGCGGCTCCGCCGGCCGTCGAGGCTCCCTCGCCCGGGCTGCAGCAGGTAGGCCTGCGCCGCTCGGATCTGGACGCGCTGAGGCGGTTCCTCGCTCTGCGCGGGCGGCTGCACCGTGGGCCCGCCGCTGGTCTGGAGTCGGCGGTGGAGGCGGCGCGCTTCAACGCCGCGTCCAACAGGTGGGTCGTGTATGTGAGCGGTGAGCAGATGGAGTCGATGGCGCGTGCGTTCTTTCTCGAGCGGCTCGGCGGGTCGGCGGCACCCGCCAACCGGTTCGCCCGCGTGTACGGGGTGAGCTATACGCCCCCGTCCCCCCTCCTCACCCCTGAGCCGCAGCGCGGCGATGCCGGCTAGCTGCTCGGCGCACTGCCCCTGCCCGCGGGC
>NZ_JBHTSF010000233.1:0-11021 GCF_042795295.1 Streptomyces sp. NPDC056486 | reverse complement strand
CGCGTGGAGCCCGAAAGGGCACCACGCGCGCGTGCGTCGTTCAGGGGGGCGTACACGGGTGCTACAGGGGCGTACGGAGGCCCAGCGGGGTCACCGTGTGCGCTGAAGCTGCCGATTCCGGCCGCCCTGCAGGGTGTGCACCGTGGCCAGCTGCGGCTCTATGCGCATATAGACCGGGTCGTAGAGCTCGCCGTCCACGTAGTGCGGCCCCGGGCCGAAGAGTTCCAGTTCGTCGTTGGTCGGCTCGATGACCTCGCAGAGGCCGACGAACTGCACGGTCCACTGCCCCGTGCGTGCGGTCTCGGCGCTGAGGTTGTCCGCCCCGTAGGCGACAACGCTGCCGATGCAGGCCTCGTGGTAGCCGTATCCCTTGTGCATCCGCAGCAGGATGCGCCCGTCCACGACCACGTGGCGGGCGGCGGCGAGGAAGGGCAGCGCGCGCATGCTGGTCGCGACCCGGCCGTAGTCGGTGCGGCCGAGCAGTTCGAAGGCGAGCCGCTCGTCCTGTTCCTGATCGTCGGTGGGCATGCGTCCACCCTCTGGCACCGGCGGGGTGCCGGGGAAGGGGATCTGGCCCCTAGGGGATGAGGACGTAAGTCCCGTTTCGCATCACGAAGCGTCTGTGGTGATCACGCTCAGTGATTCTGCTCCGCCTGGATGCGCGCCACGTACGCCGCCGCCTGCGAGCGCCGCTCCATGCCGAGTTTGGAGAGCAGGCTCGACACGTAATTCTTGATCGTTTTTTCGGCGAGGTGCAGCCGTTCGCCGATCACCCGGTTGGTCAGGCCCTCGCCGATCAGGTCGAGGATCTTCCGCTCCTGGTCCGTCAGGTTCGACATGCGGTCGTCGCCCTTGGGGGTGTTTCCGTCGCGAAGGCGCTCCAGGACCCGGGCCGTGGCGACGGGGTCGAGCAGGGACTTTCCGGCCGCCACATCACGTACGGCGGAGAGCAGTTCATTGCCGCGAATGGCCTTCAGGACATAGCCGGAAGCGCCCGCCATGATTGCGTCGAAGAGGGCTTCGTCGTCCGCGAACGAGGTGAGCATCAGGCATTTGATGTCCTCGTTTTGCGAACGGATCTCACGGCAGACCTCGACACCGCTGCCGTCCGGAAGCCGCACGTCGAGCACGGCCACGTCCGGTCGCGTCGCCGGGATCCGAACCAGGGCGTCGGCCGCTGTTCCCGCCTCGCCGACGACCTCGATATCGGACTCCACGGAGAGCAGCTCATGGACTCCTCGCCGCACCACTTCATGGTCATCGAGGAGAAATACCGTAATTTTTCCGTCTTCGCGCACGGAGTCAGTCTCACACACGATCTCTTCTTGTGCCCCAGCTGAACTCTTCCCGTGCGCGGGGTGGCCGGGATAACGTGCCGGTGTTCCGGCCCCCTGCCAGGCTGTGATCAGTGCTGTGACCAGGAACTGTTCCCGACTTTCTGCATTTACTCGGAAATCCAAGCAGTCAGATACTTGGAAATCCAAGCAAATTCGCAGGTCAGATGGGGTTTCACAGAATTGGGAAGCACTGGGTAACGTGCATTGTGCAGGGCGCTCGCCGGGGCACCTGTCACGCCTGTTCCCGGCCGAGACGCACCCACCCCGTGCGCGGGCACGGATCAGGCGAGCCGCACTGGCTTACCCGGTAATCCCGGGGGCCGGACCGACGGAGGAGCACACGTGACCGTGGAGAGCACCGCCGCGCGCACACCGCGCCGCAGCACAACCAGCGGCGGCAAGCGCGCAAGCGCCAAGAAGGCCGCGCCGAAGAAAAGCACGGAACCCCAGCTTGTCCAGCTGCTGACCCCTGAGGGCAAGCGGGTCAAGAACGCCGAGTACGACTCGTACGTCGCGGACATCACCGCCGACGAACTGCGCGCCCTGTACCGCGACATGGTCCTCACCCGCCGCTTCGACGCCGAGGCCACCTCCCTGCAGCGCCAGGGCGAGCTGGGTCTGTGGGCGTCGCTCCTCGGCCAGGAGGCCGCCCAGATCGGCTCGGGCCGGGCCACGCGCGAGGACGACTACGTCTTCCCGACCTACCGCGAGCACGGCGTCGCCTGGTGCCGCGGGGTCGACCCGACCAATCTGCTCGGGATGTTCCGCGGCGTGAACCACGGTGGCTGGGACCCGAACACCAACAACTTCCACCTGTACACGATCGTCATCGGCTCGCAGACGCTGCACGCGACCGGGTACGCGATGGGCGTGGCCAAGGACGGCGCGGACTCGGCCGTGATCGCGTACTTCGGGGACGGTGCGTCCAGCCAGGGCGACGTCGCCGAGTCGTTCACCTTCTCCGCGGTCTACAACGCCCCCGTCGTGTTCTTCTGCCAGAACAACCAGTGGGCGATCTCCGAGCCCACCGAGAAGCAGACCCGGGTGCCGCTCTACCAGCGCGCACAGGGCTACGGCTTCCCGGGCGTGCGGGTCGACGGCAACGACGTCCTCGCCGTGCTCGCCGTCACCAAGTGGGCCCTGGAGAGGGCGCGTACGGGCCAGGGCCCGGCGCTCATCGAGGCGTTCACCTACCGCATGGGCGCGCACACCACGTCCGACGACCCGACCAAGTACCGCAGCGACGACGAGCGCGTGGCCTGGGAGGCCAAGGACCCGATCCTGCGCCTGCGGACCCACCTCGAGGCCGAAGGTCACGCGGATGAGGGATTTTTCGCGGAACTCGAAGCGGAGAGCGAAGCGTTGGGGAAGCGAGTGCGAGAGGTGGTGCGGGCGATGCCGGATCCGGATCTGATGGCGATCTTCGAGAACGCGTATGCGGACGGGCATGCGCTGGTCGACGAGGAGCGCGCGCAGTTCCAGGCGTACCAGGCATCGTTCGCGGACGCTTCTGACGGCGGGGAGGGCAAGTAACCATGGGCGTACAGAAACTTCCTCTTGCCAAAGCGATCAACGAATCGCTGCGCAAGGCGCTCGACACCGACCCCAAGGTCCTCATCATGGGCGAGGACGTCGGCAAGCTCGGCGGTGTCTTCCGTGTGACGGACGGGCTGCAGAAGGACTTCGGCGAGGACCGTGTCATCGACACCCCGCTCGCCGAGTCCGGCATCGTCGGCACGGCCATCGGCCTGGCCCTGCGGGGCTACCGCCCGGTGGTGGAGATCCAGTTCGACGGCTTCGTCTTCCCGGCGTACGACCAGATCGTCACGCAGCTCGCGAAGATGCACGCCCGCGCGCTCGGCAAGATCAAGATGCCGGTTGTCATCCGCATTCCGTACGGCGGCGGCATCGGCGCGGTCGAGCACCACAGCGAGTCGCCCGAGGCGCTGTTCGCGCACGTGGCGGGCCTCAAGGTCGTCTCGCCGTCGAACTCGTCGGACGCCTACTGGATGATGCAGCAGGCCATCCAGAGCGACGACCCGGTGATCTTCTTCGAGCCGAAGCGGCGCTACTGGGACAAGAGCGAGGTCGACACCGAAGCCATCCCCGCGCCGCTGCACAAGGCCCGGGTCGCCCGCGAGGGCACGGACCTGACGCTCGTCGCGTACGGCCCCATGGTGAAGGTCTGTCTGGAGGCCGCAGCGGCCGCCGCCGAAGAGGGCAAGTCCCTTGAGGTAGTGGATCTGCGCTCCATGTCGCCGATGGACTTCGACGCGGTGCAGGCATCGGTCGAGAAGACGCGGCGGCTCGTCGTGGTCCACGAGGCCCCGGTCTTCCTGGGCACGGGCGCGGAGATCGCGGCGCGCATCACCGAGCGCTGCTTCTACCACCTCGAAGCTCCCGTGCTGCGGGTCGGCGGCTTCCACGCGCCGTATCCGCCGGCGCGGTTGGAAGAGGAGTACCTGCCGGGCCTCGACCGGGTGCTCGACACTGTCGACCGCTCGCTGGCGTTCTGAGGGAGAGGGTCGTGACGACGATGACAGACACTGCGCTGGCCGAGTTCAAGATGCCCGACGTGGGCGAGGGGCTCACCGAGGCAGAGATCCTCAAGTGGTTCGTGGCGCCGGGCGACACGGTCACCGACGGGCAGGTGGTGTGCGAGGTCGAGACGGCCAAGGCCGCCGTCGAGCTGCCCATTCCGTTCAACGGTGTCGTGAGCGAGCTGCGCTTCCCCGAGGGCACCACGGTCGATGTCGGCCAGGTGATCATCGCGGTGGACGTGTCCGGCGGTGGCGCGCCCGCCGCACCCGCCGCGCCCGCTCAGACGGCCGCCGCCCCGGTGGAGGATGCGGCCCCCGAACCCGCCCCCGAGGAGGAGGCCGCTCCCACGGGCCGTCAGCCCGTCCTTGTCGGCTATGGGGTCGCCGAGTCCTCGACGAAGCGCCGCGCGCGCAAGTCCGCGCAGGACCAGGCCGATGCCGCCGGTACGTACTACGCGGCGGCGGTCCAGGCCGAGCTGAACGGCTCCGGCACTGCTGCCGTCTCCGCGGCGCCCGCTGAATCCGCCGCCCCGTCCGCCCCGTCCGCCCCCGCGGGCGCCCGGCCGCTGGCCAAGCCGCCGGTGCGCAAGCTCGCCAAGGACCTGGGAGTCGACCTCACGGCCATCATCCCGTCCGGCGCCGACGGGATCATCACGCGCGAGGACGTGCACGCGGCAGTGGCTGCGGCCGCCGCCCCGGCCCCCGTCTCCACCCCGGCCCCCGCCCCCGTGTCCGCGCCGGAGCCGGTGGCCGCCGAAGCCACCGCTCCTGCCGCCGCCCCGGTGGCCGGCGCCCGCGAGACCCGCGTCCCCGTCAAGGGCGTACGCAAGGTCATCGCCCAGGCGATGGTCGGTTCGGCCTTCACGGCGCCGCACGTCACGGAGTTCGTGACGGTGGACGTGACGCGGACGATGAAGTTGGTCGATGAGCTCAAGCAGGACAAGGCGTTCGCGGGGCTGCGGGCGAACCCGCTCCTGCTCATCTCCAAGGCGCTGCTCGTGGCGATCCGGCGCAACCCGGACATCAACGCGGCCTGGGACGAGGCGAACCAGGAGATCGTCCAGAAGCACTACGTGAACCTGGGCATCGCCGCCGCGACACCGCGCGGCCTTGTCGTCCCGAACATCAAGGACGCGCACGCCAAGACGCTGCCGGAACTGGCCGCTTCGCTCGGCGAGTTGGTGTCCACGGCCAAGGAGGGCAAGACGACTCCGGCCGCGATGCAGGGCGGCACGGTCACCATCTCGAACGTCGGCGTCTTCGGCGTCGACACCGGCACGCCGATCCTGAACCCCGGCGAGTCCGCGATCCTCGCGGTCGGCACGATCAAGCTGCAGCCCTGGGTCCACAAGGGCAAGGTCAAGCCGCGTCAGGTGACGACGCTCGCGCTCTCTTTCGACCACCGCCTGGTCGACGGCGAGCTCGGCTCCAAGGTGCTCGCCGATGTGGCGGCGATCCTGGAGCAGCCCAAGCGGCTCATCACCTGGGCGTAGGTGACACACAGGACATACGAAGAGGGGGCTCGCCGCGTGCTGCGGCGGGCCCCCTCTCCGTGCCCCCGTCAGGGGGCGCCGTATCCCCGTCAGGGGCTACGGCCGGGCTACTTCTTGAAGCCGTAGTCCATCAGCTTCTTCGCGTCCTTCGTGCGGTTGTCCACGGAGGTCGAGGTGAGGACCGTACCGATGACCGTCTTGCCGCTGCGGGTCGCGGCGAAGACCAGGCAGTACTTGGCCTGCGGGCCGGAGCCCGTCTTCACGCCGATCGCGCCGCTGTAGCTGCTGAGCAGGTTGTTCGTGTTCGACCACGACATGTAGCGGTAGCCACCGCTCTTCGTGGTGACCTTCTGCTTCGTCGACTTCGTCTTCACGACCGTGCGGAACGTGGAGCTCTTCATCGCGCTGCTGGCGAGCTTCGTCAGGTCGCGGGGCGTGGAGTAGTTGCTCCCGCTGCCGATGCCGTCGAAGGAGTCGAAGTGGGTGTTCGTCAGGCCGAGGCTCCTGGCCTGGGTGTTCATCTTGCCGATGAACGACTTCACGCGGGCGGCGCGGGTGGAACCCTTGCCGAACTTGTCCGCGAGCGCGTACGCCGCGTCGCAGCCGGACGGCAGCATCAGGCCGTACAGGAGCTGGCGGACGGTGACCTTGTCACCGACGATCAGGCGGGCCGACGATGCGGTGTTCCTGACGATGTAGTCGCTGTAGGCCTTCTGGACCGTGACCTTGGAATTGAGGTTGAGGTTCGTCTGCGAGAGCACCACCTTCGCCGTCATGATCTTGGTGGTGGAGCCGGTGGACCGACGGGTGTCGGCGGACTTGGTGTAGAGGCTCTTGCCCGTGCCGTTGTTCATCACATAGCCGCCCTTGGCGGCGATCGACGGCTTCGGGAGCGCGGCCGCATGGGCCGGGGCCGTGAGGGCTCCGCCCGCGAGTACCGCACCTGTGGTGACGATTACAGCTGATGCGCGACGAATGCCCTTAATGCGGGTTTTCAAGTTCTGTGCTCCAAATTGCCCAAATGCCCCTGGTATGCGGCCACATGAGGGTGCCGCTCGATACTAAGACTCACGAGAGTGGCGAATGGATGCACGCCCATGAGGGTGATGTCCGGATCGTGGAATGGACGACCTCATGGGTACGTGTTGTATCTATGCTGTGCGCATGCCTGTCGCACCCGCCTCGTCCCCCACGCAAGCCCCCGTTCAAGGCCTCAAGCAGCCGCCCGCCGCCGAGCGCGTGTACGCGCACGTCAAGCAAGGCGTGCTCGACCGCCGGTACGAGGGCGGCACCCTGCTCACCGAGGGTGAGCTCGCCGAGGCCGTCGGGGTGTCCCGCACGCCGGTGCGCGAGGCACTCCTGAAGCTGGAGGTGGAGGGGCTTCTCCGGCTCTACCCGAAGAAGGGCGCCCTCGTCCTGCCGGTGTCCGTGCAGGAGATCGCCGACGTCGTTGAGACGCGGCTCCTGGTGGAGACGCACTCGGTGCGCAAGGCGGTGCCTGCGCCTCCGGCGTTGATCGAGCGGCTTGAGGAGCTGTTGCGGCAGCAGCGGGAGCAGGCTGCCTCCGGTGACCTTTCCGCTGCCGCCGTCACTGATCGCTGCTTCCACGCGGAGATCGTGCGGAGCGGGGGGAACGAGATTCTTGCCCGGCTGTACGACCAGCTCCGTGACCGGCAGCTGCGGATGGGGGTCGCGGTGATGCACTCCCATCCTGACCGGATCGCCAAGACTCTTGCTGAGCACGAGGAGATTCTCGGGGCCCTGCGGGCGGGGGATGCTGACGCGGCGGTGGGTGTCGTCACCCGGCATGTCGGGTGGTTCCAGAATCTTGCGCGGGGCGATGTCCGATGAGGTTGCTCTTTGACGGTTCACCGTCCGCCGGTGTCGGCTTTTTCGCCGCTTCGCGGCGTGTCTCCCTCCCGCCCACCCGTTACCGGAGGTCTCGATGAGTTCGGCCTCCGTCTCCCTCCCCGATGATCCGCCCGGCGGCAAGAAGGCCATGGTCGTCTGGGGCATCGGCGTCGCCGTCTACTTCGTCGCCGTCATCTTCCGGACCTCCCTCGGCGTCGCCGGACTCGACGCCGCCGACCGCTTCCACGTCAACGCGTCCGCGCTCTCGACCTTCTCGATCCTCCAGCTGCTCGTCTACGCGGGCATGCAGATACCCGTCGGCCTGATGGTCGACCGGCTCGGCACGAAGCGCGTGCTGACCATCGGCGTCGTGCTCTTCACGCTCGGGCAGCTCGGCTTCGCGTTCTCGCCCTCGTACGGCATGGCGCTCGCGTCCCGCGCGCTGCTCGGCTGCGGTGACGCGCTGACCTTCATCAGCGTGCTGCGGCTCGGCACCCGCTGGTTCCCGGCCCGGCGCGGCCCGATGGTCGCCCAGCTCGCCGGCCTGGTCGGCATGGCGGGCAACCTCGTCTCCACCCTCGTCATCGCCCGGCTCCTGCACTCCGTCGGCTGGACCGCGGCCTTCGCCGGCAGCGCGCTCTGCGGCGTCTTCGTTCTCGTACTGATGACGCTGTTCCTCAAGGACCACCCCGAGGGCCACGCCCCGGAGCCGGTGCGGCACACCGGCGGTGCCTTCGTGCGCAAGCAGATCGCCCTGAGCTGGCGCGAGCCCGGCACCCGGCTCGGCCTGTGGGTGCACTTCACCACGCAGTTCCCCGCGATGGTGTTCCTGCTCCTGTGGGGTCTGCCGTTCCTCGTCGAGGCGCAGGGGCTCACGCGCGCCACGGCCGGGACGCTGCTCACCCTCGTCGTGCTCTCCAACATGGTGGTGGGCCTGGTCTACGGCCAGATCGTCGCCCGGCACCACGCGGCACGCACGCCCATCGCGATCGGCACCGTCGCCGCGACGGCCACGATGTGGGCGGTCACGATCCACTACCCCGGCGACCACGCCCCCATGTGGCTGCTCATCACTCTCTGCACCGTGCTCGGCGCGTGCGGCCCCGCGTCCATGATCGGCTTCGACTTCGCGCGGCCCGCGAACCCGCCGGAGCGCCAGGGCACCGCGTCCGGCATCGTGAACATGGGCGGCTTCGTCGCCTCCATGACGACGCTGCTCGCCATCGGCGTTCTCCTGGACGCGACCGGCGACAACTACCGGATCGCCTTCTCCGCCGTCTTCGTCCTCGAAGCGGTGGGCCTCAGCCAGATCCTGCGGCTGCGGACGCGTGCGGTGCGCCGGGAGAAGGAGCGGCTTGTCGCCAGCCGCGTCGAGGCCGTGCACGTCCCCGTCTGAGGGGTCACCCAGAGAGGAACGGCTACGGCGTGACCGCGAACTCCCGCAGGATCGCGTCGCCGAGGCCGTGATCGCCCTCGATCTTGATTCGGTCGGTCACGGACGCGTACGTGATGCGGCCGCAGGCGAGGCGGAAGTACGTCTCCCAGTCCAGGCTCAGCGTGGCGAGCGGGCCGAGCGAGGGGGCGCTGTCGACCGTGGCGTGGCCGTCCGCGTCGACGCGGACCGTGCGCAGGAATTCGACGGGGCCGCTCACATCGAAGACGACCGCCGAATTCACCGGCGCCGATGCCTTCTTGGCGACCACCTTGGCGAGTCCCTGGAGGAGGAGGTCGCGCGCCACGTACGCGCCCTGGGAGTCCAGGTCGCCGGGCTTCTTCAGCGTCGTACGCAGATCCTGCTCGTGCACCCAGACGTCGAACGCGCGCATCCGCATGGCCAGTTCGAGGGTCTGCTCGGTGCCGAGCGGGCCGCGGATCTTGTGGGAGGGGTCGCGTGACTCGTTCCGCAGCTGACGCGTGCGGCGGATGATCGTGTACTCGAGCTCGGAGGTCATCTCGGGCGCGGTGTGGTGGCGCCGGACGTCGACCTGCATCTCCATGTAGCGCTGGCCCTCGGTCTGTACGTGGTACAGGTCGCGGGGCAGGGTGTGGATGGGGCGCGGGTCGCCCAGCATCTCGCAGTCCAGGCCTATGACGTGGGAGATGATGTCCCGCACCGACCAGCCGGGGCAGGGCGTGGCCCAGTTCCACTCTCCCTCGGCGAGCGGTGACACCAGCTCGGATATGGCTGATACGGATTGGGTCCAGGCGTCGGCGTAGGTTTGAAGGCTGGGATGGAGACTCACGGGACCCCTCGGCGGTCGTACGCGGGCGGTGGGTGTCTGAGACGCTAAGTTACGCTGCCCACAGGCACCCCGGCAGTGCTTTCGTGTGACGATCGTAGGCCTGCATTGACGGCTCGAATGCCAGGACGGTGGTAGTGTGCGCGCCTCCCTCATCCAGATCGCCGTAGACGAGGGCGAATCGGTCAATTCCCGCCGCTCGCGGGTCTCTTCACTGGTACGTGAAGTAGCCGAGCGTGAGCGGCCGGATCTCGTCGTTCTTCCCGAACTGTGGACCACGGGCGCCTTCGCCTACGAACTGTTCGCGAGCGAGGCCGAACCGCTGGAAGGCGCCACGTACGAGGCGATGGCCAAGGCCGCGAGCGACGCGGGTGTCTGGCTGCACGCGGGGTCCATTCCGGAGCGGGTCGCCTCGGGGGACCTCTACAACACCTCGCTCGTCTTCTCGCCCCAGGGCGAACTCGCCGCCTCGTACCGGAAGATCCACCGGTTCGGCTTCGACAAGGGCGAGGCCGTCCTGATGGGGGCGGGCAGCGACCTGGTGACGGTGCGCACGCCCGACGCGGCGATCGGACTCGCCACCTGTTACGACCTCCGCTTCCCCGAGCTCTTCCGCGGGCTCGTCGACGCGGGCGCCGAGATGTTCGTCGTCCCCGCGGGGTGGCCCGCGCGGCGGCGCGAGCACTGGACGCTGTTCGCCCGGGCCCGGGCGGTCGAGGACCAGGTGTACGTCCTGGCGTGCGGCACCGGCGGTACGCACGCGGGTGTGCCGCAGGCCGGGCACAGCATCGTCGTCGACCCGTGGGGCGAGGTGCTCGCCGAGGCGGGGGACGGCGAGGAGATCCTCACCGTCGAGCTCGACCCGGCGAAGGTCGCGGCGACGCGTGAGCAGTTCCCCGCGCTGAAGGACCGGTTGCTCGGGGTGGCCGCGCCTCAGCGCTGAGGCCGCGGGCCCGCTCAGTCGTCGTCGCCCCGTTCCTTCTCCGCCAGGCGGATCACGCAGACCGTGACGGCCAGGAGCAGGGACGCGTCGGCGTCGTCGCGGGTGATGTGGAGGCCGTACGTCTCGCGGACCGTGAACCAGCGGCGCGAGATGTCCGCGAGGAGTTCGCCGTCGTACTCGATGGCGAACTCGCGGTCCAGGATCTTGCCGCTCACGTCGAGCTCGGTGCCGTCGACCAGCTCCACGCGGTAGTGGTTGCGCAGGAGCGAGAGGCGTTTGCGCTTGACCGTGGCCAGCGGTTCGCCGTCCCGCTCGATCAGCATCGTGTCGCGCAGCGCCAGCATCTTGGCGCGGATGTCGATGAGGACGCGGCCCTGCATGTCCTTGAGCTCGAAGGTCTCGCGCAGGCGCATCGCCTTGCCGTCGACGAAAAAGACCTTCTGGCCCTGGTCGTCCTCGATCCAGTAGTCGTCACCGATGCCGAGCAGCCGGTCGCGTACGAGAAGTTTCATGCAGCCATGACTACCCCGTGGCGCGCCCGGCACAAGGGGTAGCGGAGGAGTTCACCGTGACGTGGCCGCATGTCGTCGGGCCCGGCCGCCACAGGGGTGGCTGCC
>NZ_JBHTSF010000232.1:0-11102 GCF_042795295.1 Streptomyces sp. NPDC056486 | reverse complement strand
CTCGCGCGCCGGGCCCCTTCCACGTACTCCCGCTGCCTACTTGTTCAGGCTCGCCCAGAACTCGTCGAAGGAGAGACGCTTGTCCTTGTCGGTGTCCTTCGTGCCGATCACGGCCTCGGCCACCGTCTCGGTGACGTAGAAGTCCCCCATCTTGGCCATGGCCGACTTCCACTCCGCCGCTGTGATGAAGCCGTCGCCGTCCGCGTCGAACTGCTCGAACGTCTTACGCGCTTCCTCGATGTCCGCCACCGGATCCACCCCTTCTTCGTGCACTACTGACGGGGGTCAGGGTATCGGCCGTACGGGTGACGCCAGGGACGCGGGCTCAGCACTCGATGACGTGGGCTCAGCACTCGATGATGTTCACCGCGAGCCCGCCCCGCGCCGTCTCCTTGTACTTGACGCTCATGTCGGCCCCGGTGTCCTTCATGGTCTTGATGACCTTGTCGAGGGACACCTTGTGGCTGCCGTCGCCGCGCATCGCCATCTTCGCCGCGGTCACGGCCTTCACCGCCGCCATGCCGTTGCGCTCGATGCACGGGATCTGGACGAGCCCGCCGACCGGGTCGCAGGTCAGGCCGAGGTTGTGTTCCATGCCGATCTCGGCCGCGTTCTCGACCTGCTCGGGGCTGCCGCCGAGGACCTCCGCGAGGGCGCCCGCCGCCATCGAGCAGGCGGAGCCGACCTCGCCCTGGCAGCCGACCTCGGCGCCGGAGATCGAGGCGTTCTCCTTGAACAGCATGCCGATCGCACCGGCCGCGAGGAGGAAGCGGACCACGCCGTCCTCGTCCGCGCCGGGCACGAAGTTCATGTAGTAGTGCAGGACCGCGGGGATGATGCCCGCGGCGCCGTTCGTCGGGGCGGTCACGACCCGGCCGCCCGCTGCGTTCTCCTCGTTCACCGCCATCGCGTACAGCGTGATCCACTCCATGGAGCGGGCAAGGGGATCGCCCTCGGCGCGCAGCTGACGTGCGGAGTTGGCCGCGCGGCGGCGGACCTTGAGGCCGCCCGGCAGGATGCCCTCGCGGGACATGCCGCGCGAGACGCAGGACTGCATGACGCCCCAGATGTCGAGCAGACCCGCGCGGATCTCCTCCTCGGTGCGCCACGCCTTCTCGTTCTGCAGCATCAGCGCGGAGATGGACAGGCCGGTCTCCTCGGCGAGGCGGAGCAGCTCGTCGCCGGTGCGGAAGGGGTGTTTGAGGACCGTGTCGTCCGGCACGATCGGGTTCTCGCCGGCCACCGCGTCGTCGTCGACCACGAAGCCGCCGCCCACGGAGTAGTACGTCTTCTCCAGGACGAGGGCGCCCTCACGGTCGTACGCGAAGATCGTCATGCCGTTGGCGTGGTACGGCAGGGCCTTGCGGCGGTGCAGGACCAGGTCCTTGTCGAAGTCGAAGTCGATCTCGTGCATGCCGAGGAGGTTGAGGCGGCCGGTGCTCTTGATCTGCTCGACGCGGTCGTCGGCGAACTCGACGTCGACCGAGCGCGGGGACTCGCCCTCCAGGCCGAGCAGTACCGCCTTGGGGGTGCCGTGGCCGTGGCCCGTCGCGCCGAGCGAGCCGTAGAGCTCGGCCCGTATGACGGCGGTGTGGGCCATCAGGCCCTCGTTCTTGAGGCGGCTCGCGAAGATGCGGGCGGCGCGCATGGGGCCGACCGTGTGGGAGCTGGACGGGCCGATGCCGACCGAGAACAGGTCGAAGACCGAGAGGGCCACGAGAAACTCCAATGGTGGTTGGTAGACGCCGTTGTCTGCCGGGGTAGTGCAGATGGTTCAAGGGCGGGGCATGAGCGGGGGCACCGCACTCACTGTTCAGTTCCAGTGTGCGCGGTGCCCCGAAGATTCGTACGAAGTAAAGCGTACGAAACTGCTACAGGTTGGGGTACAGGGGGTGCTTCGCTGCCAAGGCCGAGACCCGGGCCTTGAGCGACTCCGTGTCGATGTCGCCCGGCTTCAGCGCCTCGGCGATGACGTCGGCGACCTCACGGAAGTCGTCCTCCTGGAAGCCACGGGTCGCGAGCGCGGGCGTACCGATCCGCAGGCCCGATGTGACCATCGGGGGGCGCGGGTCGTTCGGGACCGCGTTGCGGTTGACCGTGATGCCGACCTCGTGGAGACGGTCCTCGGCCTGCTGGCCGTCGAGCTCGGAGTTGCGCAGGTCCACCAGGACCAGGTGCACGTCCGTGCCGCCGGACAGGACGTCGACACCGACGGCCTTCGCGTCGTCCTGCACCAGGCGCTCGGCCAGGATGCGGGCGCCGTCCAGGGTGCGCTGCTGGCGCTCCTTGAACTCCTCGGTGGCCGCGACCTTGAAGGAGACGGCCTTGGCCGCGATCACGTGCTCCAGGGGGCCGCCCTGGAAGCCGGGGAAGACCGCGGAGTTCAGCTTCTTCGCGAACTCCTTGCTGCGGGCCAGGATGATGCCGCCGCGCGGGCCGCCGAGCGTCTTGTGCGTGGTGGAGGTGACCACGTCCGCGAACGGCACCGGGTTGGGGTGAAGCCCTGCGGCGACGAGCCCGGCGAAGTGCGCCATGTCGACCCACAGGTACGCGCCGACCTCGTCGGCGATCCGGCGGAACTCGGCGAAGTCCAGCTGACGCGGGTAGGCGGACCAGCCCGCGATGATCACCTTGGGGCTGCTCTCCTTGGCCAGGCGCTCGACCTCGGCCATGTCGATCAGACCGGCCTCGTCGACGTGGTACGGGACCACGTTGAACTGCTTGCCCGAGAAGTTGAGGCGCATGCCGTGCGTGAGGTGGCCGCCGTGCGCCAGGTCGAGGCCGAGGATCGTGTCGCCGGGCTTGGCGATCGCGAAGAGGGCGGCCTGGTTGGCGGAGGCGCCGGAGTGCGGCTGGACGTTGGCGTACTCGGCGCCGAACAGGTCCTTGAGCCGGTCGATCGCGATCTGCTCGGCGACGTCGACGTGCTCGCAGCCGCCGTAGTAGCGGCGGCCGGGGTAGCCCTCGGCGTACTTGTTGGTGAGGACCGTGCCCTGGGCCTCCATGACGGCGACGGGAGCGAAGTTCTCCGAGGCGATCATTTCCAGGGTGGACTGCTGACGGTGGAGCTCGGCGTCGACGGCGGCGGCGACGTCCGGGTCCAGCTCGTGGAGAGGGGTGTTGAGAAGCGACATCAGGTGGTCCCTAAGGGTCTTTAGTTGCCTGCGAGCTCGGTGTATTCGGCCGCGGAGAGCAGGTCCTGAGGCTCATCCGAGATCCGTACCTTGAACAGCCAGCCGCCCTCGAAGGGAGCGGAGTTCACCAGCGACGGGTCGTCCACGACGTCCTGGTTCGCCTCGGTGACCTCACCGGTCACGGGGGAGTACAGGTCGCTGACGGACTTCGTCGACTCGAGCTCGCCGCAGGTCTCGCCCGCGGTCACGGTCTCGCCGACCGCAGGGAGCTGGGCGTAGACGACGTCACCGAGCGCGTTGGCCGCGAACTCCGTGATGCCGATCGTCGCCACACCGTCCTCGGTGGCCGAAAGCCACTCGTGCTCCTTGCTGTAACGCAGCTGCTGGGGGTTGCTCATGACCTGAATTCTCCTGTACGCGGGTGGGTGCTGCGGAACGGGAATGATGTGCGTGGGGTCACTTCCGGCTTACCACAGAGACGGAAGTGTCACTTCTGGCGCTTGTAGAACGGCAGAGCCACGACCTCGTACGGCTCGTGCGTGCCCCGGATGTCCACGCCGATCCCCGATGAAGACGCGGTGCCCGGGGCCGCGTGCGCCACGTCCACGTACGCGATGGCGATCGGCTTGCCGAGCGTCGGGGACGGCGCCCCGGAGGTGACCTCGCCGATGACCTTGCCGTCGGCGACCACGGCGAAGCCCGCGCGCGGTACGCGGCGGCCCTCGGCGATCAGGCCCACCAGCTTGCGCGGGGGAGCGGTCTCGGCGCGCTCGGCGGCGGCCGCGAGCGCCGCGCGCCCCACGAAGGTGTCGGACTGCGAGGTCTTCTCGAACTTCACGACCCGGCCGAGGCCCGCGTCGAAGGGCGTGAGGTCCGCGGTCAGCTCGTGCCCGTACAGCGGCATGCCCGCCTCCAGGCGGAGCGTGTCGCGGCAGGAGAGCCCCGCCGGGACGAGGCCGACGTGCTCGCCCGCCTCCATGAGCGCGTTCCAGAGCTTCTCGGCGTCGCCGGGCGACACGAAGAGCTCGAAGCCGTCCTCGCCGGTGTAGCCCGTGCGGGCGATGAGCGCGGACACTCCCGCGACCGTGCCCGGCAGGCCCGCGTAGTACTTCAGGCCGTCCAGGTCGGCATCCGTGAGTGACTTCAGGATGCCGGGGGACTCGGGACCCTGGACGGCGAGCAGCGCGTACGCGTCGCGGTCGTCACGGACCTCGGCGTCGAAGCCGTCGGCGCGGGCGGTGAGCGCGTCGAGCACGGTCTGCGCGTTCGACGCGTTGGCGACGACCATGTACTCGGGCGCCTCGGCCGCACCGAGGCGGTAGACGATCAGGTCGTCCAGGATCCCGCCGTCCTCGGCACAGATCATCGTGTAGCGGGCGCGGCCGACACCGATGGAGCCGATGTTGCCGACGAGCGCGAAGTTCAGGAAGTCCACGGCCTCGGGGCCTGTGACCGTGATCTCGCCCATGTGGGAGAGGTCGAAGAGACCGGCCTTGGTGCGGACGGCGATGTGCTCGTCGCGCTCGCTGGCGTACCGGAGCGGCATGTCCCAGCCCGCGAAGTCGGTCATGGTCGCGCCGAGCGCGCGATGCACGGCATCGAGGGCAGTCAGACGGGGGGCGGTACTCATACGGGGAACTCCCAGGGCATGACGGGCGAGGTCGATCCTCCCCATCTGTCATCGGAACCTGAGAGGTTCACCACGACCCGTCCGTATACGTCATACGTCTGTATCAGGGGGTCATGACTTGCACCTTGGGTGGAGCCGCCGAGGCGACCCGCTTTTCAGATGTGCCTCGCCCGCGCGGTACGGGGCCTGAGAGATTCAAGGGAGGGACTTGCTCCTTCGGCGCCCCGGTGCGTCGTACGACGGTGACCGGGAACTCTCCCGCGCGGATTCAAGCGGCCTGTATGGAGTTTGCGGGCACATCATTGCACGCGCCCGCGTCACAGGGCAGTCCCGGTGGAGTAATGCTGTTGTGCCGCATTACCTTCTCTTTACACTTGCCGGGGAAGCTGCGGTAAGCAGTTACGTGACCGCTTAGGGGAGGCCGATCACGGTGCGCAAGGCCAGTGTCTACGCGACCAACACGGGGGTGGCCCTGCCCAAACAGGCCGCCGCCCCCACCAGGGAGAGCTGCGGCGCCCTGCCTGCGGTCGTCGTCCGCGACCTGAGGCAGCGGACCGGCCACAGCCCGCACCGCCTCACGTTCGGCGCGGGCGATCTGATCGTCGTCTCCGGACTGCCGGGCAGCGGCAAGTCCACCCTGATGCGCAGGGCCGTCGCGGGCCCGCGCATCGACTCGCAGGACACCCGCGACCGCTGGGCCCTGCGCATGCCGGCCCTGCTGCCGTACGCCGTCTACCGCCCCCTGGTCCGCCTCGCGCACTATGCGGGGCTGCGAGCGGCCCTGCGGTCGGGCGAGGGGATCGTGGTGCACGACTGCGGCACCCAGACATGGGTGCGCCGCTGGCTGGCCCGCGAGGCGGCGCGGCGCGGCACGACGCTGCACCTGCTGCTGCTCGACGTGCCGCCGGACACCGCCATAGAGGGGCAGCTCTCGCGCGGGCGCGGCGTGTCGCGGTACGCCTTCGCGCGGCACCGCAGGACCGTCGGCAGCCTGGTCGGCGCCGCCGAGCGGGGCGATCTGCCGCGCGGCTGCGGCTCCGCGATCCTGCTCGACCGGACAGCCGCGAGCGTTCTGCGCGGGATCGGCTTCGGGGGCTGAGCCGCCCGCCGCGTTAGGGTCGTGCCGCAGGCAGAGCGGGACAGGGCAGGGGTTGGGCAGATGGATATTCCGGCGCAGGCGCACGCACATCCGTACGGAGGATGGCCGGGCAACGAACTCGAAGAGGTGCTCGCGGCATCGCTCGGCATGCCCGGGGCGCCTCAGGCGTCCGCGGGGGCCCGCATCGTCGAGGTGCTCGGCCGCAGCCACGTCTGGGTCCCGCTGCCGAGCGGCGGCGGTCCTGACAGCGGCACCCTCGACCTGCCCACGCTGGAGATCGAGGGCCAGGCCTTCGTCCCCGTCTTCAGCTCCGAGCAGCAGTTCCAGCAGGTCACCGGCGGCCGGATGGGCTGCACCGTGGCGCCCGCCGTGGAGTTCGCGCGCGGCCTTCCCCCGCAGCTGGGCATCGCGGTCAACCCGGACGGCACGGTCGGGGTCCCGCTGCCGCCGCCCGCCGTCGCCGAACTCTGCCGGGCCGGACGCACCCCGCTCGACGGCCCCGCGACCGGCGGCCGCGTACGGCTCTTCGAACCGGACTGGCAGCAGGACCCGGTGGACTTCCTGTCCGCCGCCGCCCGCGAGTTCGAGGCCACCGGCGTCGTCCTGAACGCCCGCCGCTGCCTGGCGAGCGTCGAGGGCGAGGAGCCCACGCTGTTCATCGGCGTCGAACTGACCTCCTGGGAGGGCAACGCGCGCGAACTGCCGATGGAGGCCGTGGGCCGGGCTCTCGGCCACGCCCCGGTGGCCTGGCCGGTGAACCTGGTGCTGCTCGATGTCGCCCAGGACCCGGTCGGTGACTGGATGCGTGAGCGGGTTCGGCCCTTCTTCGGTCAGACCCCGGGGCATGAGCACGGACATGTGTAAGGACATGTGCAGGTACGTGTGTGAGGGTGCCGTACGTCAAGTCGGTGTCAGGATCGCCGCTTAAGCTGGTTTCATGGCCCGGGCGGGGCGCGGTCCTGCCGATTCGGCCCGGGGCCACCGGTCAGCTCAGGTCACGTCAGGTTCATCAGGTTCCAGGTCCAGCGGGTCAGCGGGTCGTCGCGAAGGGGCGGTTAAGGGTGAGTGCGTCGGGCACGGCTGCTGCCGGGCAGGTCGAGCACATGCTGCGCCAGGTGACGCCAGGGCGTTATGACGCCTACGAGGCGCTCCTGCGGGCGCTCGCCGCCGACCAGGTGTGGATGCTGCTCTGGCACGGCCAGGCCGGGTCCCCCGACGCGCAGTACGGGAACATGGAGGTCGAGGGCCTCGGGTACGCACCGTGCGTGACCTCCGCCCAGGAGCTCTCCGCGAGTGGCTGGAACCGTTCGTACGAGGTGGTCAGCGGCCTCGACATCTCCCGCACCCTCTACCCCGACCACTACGGCCTCTGGCTCAACCCGCACGCCCCCGGCGGCGGCGTCGGCATCCCCTGGCTCGACCTGCGGCGCATCGCGTCGGGCCTGGACCTGCTGCCCGCGGGCCCGCTCAGGCTCACCGAGCCCGCCATCGAGATCCCGCAGTTCTACGCCCTGCTCACGCAGAACGCGCACCGCACCCCCGCGGTCCGCTCGCTGCGCCGCGCCTGGGTGCAGCCCGCGCTGGGTGCGCCGTATCTGGCCATCGGCCTCGATGTGTACGACACGTCGCCGTCGTCGGTGGACGGGGTGCGCACGATGATGCAGCAGTCGATCGCCGCCGTCCCCGAAGGGCTGCCCGTGTCGACGGTCGCGATGTCCGACGGGTACGACCCGGTCGCCCTGTGGCTGCGCGCCAACGCCAGGCCGTTCTACGACCGCGAGGCCCAGCCGGCCCCGGCGCCCGCGGGTGGGTACGGATACCCCGCGCAGTACTGAGATCGGTACTGAATCCGGTACTGAATTCGGTGCGGAAGCGGTGTGGGATCGGTACGGAAACCGTGTCGATGCGGCGCTGAAGACACCCTGAACCGGCCACCACGGCTCGTATACCTGCCCCGACAGTCACAATGTCCGTTCTGATGGTGGAGGGGCCCTTTAGCCTCCCGTGGACTGTTGCAACCCAACTGCCCCGTGTTCGCCCCTCGTTCACGTGCGTCCGGATAACGGAACACCTCAAACAGCATCACGGTTGAGCATCCATTCCCCGTCTGGGCTGGTAACAGATCGCAACCGCGATGAAGACTCCCGCAAGTGGGGCGCTTCGCCCCTGTGTACGACGGACTGATCACGTCGCTACAGCGGCAAGTGCGGGCCGGTCACCACCGGTTGAGAGGGGTCCCTGCCACGATGACGGCACCATTGCATGACACACCTGCGGACGCGGACCCGACGGCGGACGTCGCTCCCGCAGCTGATGCAGGGGTGAGGAAGGTCGAGGGGCGGTCCCTCAAGCAGATCGCCTGGAACCGCCTGAAGCGCGACAAGGTCGCTCTGGCCGGCGGCATCACCGTGCTCGTCCTGGTCTTTGTCGCCGTCTTCGCGCCCCTGATCGTCTCCCTGTTGGGCCACCCGCCCAACGAGTTCCATCAGGACGAGCTCGAAGACCTCACGAACCTGCCCAAGGGTGCGTTCGGCGGTATGAGTTGGGACTTCCTCTTCGGCGTCGAGCCGAACAAGGGCCGCGACGTCTTCAGCCGGATCGTCTACGGCGCCCGGATCTCCCTCCTGGTGGCCTTCCTCGCCGCCGTGGTGGCCGTGGCGCTCGGCACCTTCTTCGGCATCATCGCCGGTTACTTCGGCGGCTGGATCGACGCGCTGATCAGCCGGGTCATGGACGTGCTGCTCGCCTTCCCGCAGCTGCTCTTCGTGATCTCCCTGGTCTCCGTCCTCCCCGACGACCTGCTCGGCCTCACCGGCAGCGGTGTCCGCATCGCGGTACTGATCCTGGTGATCGGCTTCTTCGGCTGGCCCTACGTCGGGCGCATCGTCCGAGGCCAGACCCTCTCGCTGCGCGAACGCGAGTACGTGGAAGCGGCCCGCAGCCTCGGCGGCGGTCAACGGCACATCCTCTTCCGTGAGCTGCTGCCGAACCTGGTCGCTCCGATCACCGTCTACGCGACGCTCATGATCCCCACCAACATCCTCACCGAAGCGGCGCTCAGCTTCCTCGGCGCGGGTGTGCGCCCGCCGACGGCCTCCTGGGGCGGCATGCTCCGGGACGCCCTCGCGACGTACGAGCATGACCCGATGTTCATGGTCTTCCCCGGCCTGGCGATCTTCGTGACCGTGCTCGCCTTCAACCTCTTCGGCGACGGGCTTCGCGATGCCCTTGACCCCAAGGGAACTCGTTAACAGCCCCAACTGGCTTGCCCCTGCCCCAGCGTCAGGTGGCTTTTCACATGGTTCCAAGGCAGTCATGGCCAAGGACCGCGAATCTCGGAGGATGCGAGAAATGCCCACAGGTTCCTCTAAGCGACGATTGACCGCTGGTGCGGCTCTCGTCGTAGCGGCGCTGGTGACCACCACGGCGTGCGGCGGCGGCAGCGACGACGACGACAGCAAGGGTGCCGGCTACAACGCGGCCATCGGCAAGGTCGCGAACAAGTCGGCGAAGAAGGGCGGAACGCTCAAGTTCATCGCCAAGCAGGACCTGGACTCGGCCGACCCGCAGCGCGCGTACTACGGCATGACGTGGGACTTCATGCGGTACTACACCCGCACGCTGATCACGTACGACACCAAGCCGGGTGCCGCGTCCAACAAGCTCGTCCCCGACCTCGCCGAGGACACGGCGAAGATCAGTGACGACGGCAAGACCTACACGTACAAGCTGCGTGACGGCCTGACGTGGGAGGACGGCTCGAAGCTGACCTCCAAGGACATCAAGTACGGCATCGAGCGCATCTGGGCCACCAAGGTCATCACCGGTGGCCCCGGCTACCTCAAGTCGACGCTTGACCCCAAGGGCAAGTACAAGGGCCCCTACGAGGACAAGTCGAAGGACAAGCTCGGTCTGAAGGCGGTCGAGACGCCGGACGACAACACCATCATCTTCAAGCTGCCCAAGAAGAACGGCGACTTCGAGCAGATGCTCGCGATGCCGTCGGGCACCCCGGTGAAGCAGTCCGAGGACACCGGCGCCAAGTACACCCAGCGCCCGTTCTCCTCCGGTCCGTACAAGTTCCAGAACTACAGCGCCGGCAAGAGCATCACGCTGGTCCGCAACAAGAACTGGAAGAAGTCGTCCGACCCGGTCCGTCCCGCGCTGCCGGACAAGATCTCGGTCACCATCTCGGCGAACCTCGAAGAGAACGACAAGCGCCTGATGGAAGGTGACTACGACATCGACATGAATGGCACCGGCATGACCCAGTCGGGTCGTACCACCGCCATTCAGGACCACAAGGACAACATCGACAACATGCAGACGGACTTCGTCCGTTACGTCGCCCTTGTGACCAAGACGAAGCCGTTCGACAACGAGGCCTGCCGCAAGGCCGTCTTCTACGCCACGGACTTCGCGAGCCTGCAGAAGACCCGTGGTGGCCCGGTCGCCGCCGGTGAGATCGCCGCGAACGTCTTCCCGAAGTCGATCAAGGGTCACGACGACTACGACCCGTACGGCATCCTGAAGCGCAAGGGCAAGCCCGACGTCACCAAGGCGAAGGCCGAGCTCAAGGACTGCGGCAAGCCCGGCGGCTTCTCGACCAAGATCTCGGCCCGCACCAACCAGCCGGGCGAGGTGGACGCCGCCACGGCGCTCCAGGAGCAGCTGAAGAAGGTCAACATCAACGCCGAGGTCGACCAGATCGACGGCGCCGACTCCTCCAGCATCACCGGCTCTCCCGCGGTGGTGAAGAAGCGCGGCATCGGCATGACGATGGCGGGCTGGGGTCCGGACTTCCCGACCGGCCAGGGCTACGCCCAGCCGCTGTTCGACAGCCGTTTCATCAATGAGAACGGCAACTACAACGAGTCGCAGATCGACGAGCCGAAGATCGACAAGTACTTCGACGACGCGATCGCCACGGTCGACCCCGAGAAGGCCGGCCAGATCTACACCAAGCTGGCGCACGAGATCGTGGACAAGGCGTACTGGATGCCCTTCATCTACGAGAAGAACATCAGCTGGCGTTCCTCGCGGGCGAGCAACGTCTACTCGTCCGCCGCGTACAGCGGTCGCTACGACTACGTCTCGCTCGGTGTGAACGACGGGAAGTAGCAGCAACAGCAGTTAGCAGTCAGCAGTCTCCGTAAGGCCGTCCTACCGCCGAATCCCGCCAGTCCGAAGGGCAGGTGATGGCCCCAGACGGTGGCCGGGACTCCTCACAAGGGAGTCC
>NZ_JBHTSF010000231.1:0-11459 GCF_042795295.1 Streptomyces sp. NPDC056486 | reverse complement strand
TCACTGACGTCGCCGAGTGGATGGGCCACAAGAGCATCGACATCACATACAAGATCTACCGACACCTCCTGCCCGGCTCCATCAGCGCCGCCGCGGGAATGCTCGACCTGGGACTCGCTGCTTGAGCAACTCTGGGAGGCATAGGTGAACTCGAACAACTCGCCCGCGCCTAAGAGCTCGTAACACGATCATGATCGGGCCTTATTCAGCCGTCTCCAGCAGATGAGGGCGCAGGCCAACGAGACGAAGGCGTCCTGGAGTTCGGTTCGGCGTTCCCAGCGGACGGCGAGGCGTTTGAATTGGTGGAGCAAGGCGAAGGTCTGCTCGACCACGTAGCGGAGTTTGCCCAGGCCCTTGATGTTGAGGGTGCCCTTGCGGGAGATGACCGGCAGGATCCGGCGCTTGAGCAGCTCTTCGCGGTGGGTGTTGGAGTCGTAGCCCTTGTCGCCCAGGAGCGATTCGGGGCGGCGGCGCGGCCGGCCGGGGCGACCTGCGACGGGCGGGATGCCGTCGACAAGAGCGTCTGGGTGACGTCGTTGACGTTGGCCGCGGTGGTGACGACCTTGAGCGGGGTGCCGTGTCCGTCGCAGATCAGGTGGTGCTTGCTGCCCGTCTTCCCGCGGTCGACCGGCGACGGACCGGTGTCGGCTCCCCCTTTTCGCGCGAATGTGGGAGCCATCCACACACGCCCTGGACCAGTCGAGTTCGCCGGCCGCATTCAGCTCCGCGAGCAGAATGCGGTGCAGCTGGTCGAAGACCCTGACCTGCTGCCATCGTTCCAGGCGCCGCCAGCACGTCTGTCCCGAGCCGAACCCCAGCTCCAGAGGCAGCAGTTGCCAGGCTATGTCGTTGTAGAGGACGTACAGGATGCCCTGCAGGCACAGTCGGTCGCCACGGGCCGCGGCCCTGGCGACTTCTGTGGCCAGGGCGGCAGCAGTGGTTCGATCAGCGCCCACAAGTTATCGTCCACGATCCACGGCCGAGTGCTCACAGCATCCCGAACGCTCAAATCATCACATCGGTCACGCCCGACCAGAGCACTTCAACAAGGTCGTGTTACGAGCTTCTAGGGGTTTCCTGGTGTGGCTTGGTGCAGCAGGCGCTACCGCTCCAACTCGACGTCGAAGAACTTCAGCACCGACGTGACGAGCATGAGCCCGTAGACCGCATTGATCCGCGAGTACTGCGAGCGCGACACACCATGCGCACTCGGGTGCCTGCCGAACACGCGCGGAATGGGGTCGCCGTTCTTCGGCCAGTACTCGGCGTGCGCGTACCAGACCGGGGCGAACGTCAGGGCAACGCGCATGTCGTAGTCGTCCAGGTCGAACTTCGCCCGGCCCTTCTTGTTGAACGTGAGCTTCTTCCTGTCCGGCTCGTCGAAGTGGGCGCGCATCAGGCTGTCGAGCAAGTTGGCAGCGAGCGCCTGGGCCGGGTTGTTGTGTCCGTCGCGCAGTGCCGCCACACAGTCAAAGGCGAAGTTTCGCGACTCCTGTAGGTCGGGATGGTCAACATCCTCGATGACGGCTTCGCAGTCGTTGACGATGCCCTTCCACCGCCGCCCGATGATCTGGCGGCGACCAACGGCATCGGGCGCGTCCAGGAGAGCGCGAACGACCTTCGGGCCAGGAACCCACATCAGAGGTATGCCCTCTTCAAGAAGCAGCAGCTCGAACTCGTCGACTGTCGGCGTAGCGTCGTGCAGGTTGGGCGGGTAGATGCGCTCCTTCAAGGAGCCGAGCCCCTCGAAGACGCCCGCCCAGTACTCCCGGAAGTGCTCGTGCAGGGGTGCGAAGGTTTCGCCGAGCATGGCGTTCACGCACGCCGCTTCGGCCAGTTGCTTGCCGATGGCCTCGCCGATGCCGCTCGTCGCAATGACCGTCTCGGCCAACGGCCTCAACGCCTCAGCCATCGTGGTGCGGTAGTAGTCCGTCAGCGGCTGGAACGCGCGAGCCAAGCCGAAGGGATCAGACGCAGGCAGCTGGGAACCCTCCCCAGGCTGATCTACCTCGTTACTCATGGCCGCATGGTCGCACGCAGCTGATCGTGGGAGCGACCGATTACATCGGTTCGTCCACCTCGCACCGCAGCGGCGCATTGATGCGCTCGACTTACGACAACCGCCGGCGCGGGCTTGGAGCCCGACCATTAGAAGCACAAGGTCGGTCGACGACGCTGGTCGCGATCAGTCGTCGGGCGTGAACGTTTCTTGCGTGCCATCGGCGTGGGTGATGGTGATCTTCGCCGACTCCGTGATGTGCATCGTGTCGGACGCACCCACGAACACCTCGTTGAGGAAGCTGAACATGTACTCGGTGCGAGTGCTGTTCTCGTCCATGTGGACGGTGCGGATGTTCTCGGCGTTGGCAACCTTGGTAGCGCCCTCCTGGAGCCCGAGAGAGCTCACGATGATGCCGCCCGCAGCGCCAGTGTCGATGATGGTGTAGGCCAAGTGCGCTATCTGCCCTTGAGTCTGCTTCTTCGTGGTATAGCGGCGGCACTCGATGATTACGAAGCCTTCGTCACCCACCTTGACGCCCTTGCCGTCGATCTCCCACTCAGTACCCGAGCGCTCGCCGATGACCTTCTGCTTGTCCTCGACACGGTCAAGACCCAGCTTTTCGGCAATCTGATCGAGAAGGTAGACGGCTACCTCCTCGTACGACTCCCAACGCTTATCGGGGTTCGTCATCGTCGCCTCATTTCTATTTTTACGTTCGTACTATCTCCTATGATAGTTACGGCCTGCTATTTCAATGCATTCTTGAGCAGGCACCTCCCAATCCCACAGCAGCTCACAAGTCGTGCACCTCCAGCCGTCAGCCAGTCCCTGCCTAGTGGTCGGCCGAATCTACGTGCGGCGGCCGTCGTCGAGGTGTCACAGTATGGACATGCTCGTAAGCCCACTGCCCGGTGTCGACCGGAAGCACCTGCACGAGACGCTTGGCAAGGTGCATCAGAACGTCTCGAACCTCTTCACCAGCGGCCCGCATGAGTACTACGAGAGGCTCTTGGCGTATCTCGACTGGGCGGTCGACGGCGTTGGCCGGCTGGACACGCTCATCAGCAGCGCCGACCTTGACCGGCTCGTTCTAACCAAACGGCACGACCAGTTGCTCGCCGGGGTGGATAACTTCACCATCGGGACGACCCAGCGGCTCGTGAACCAACTGGTGTCCACCGAACTACGGCAGCGGACGGAAGCGTTCGGGGACGCCGTCCATACGCTCGGTCAAGAGTTGCAGCGGTGGCAACTGCGCGGAGTGCCGGTCGTGGCTGACAGCAGCTTCTACGTCCACCACCCCGAGAAGTTGGAAGAGACCGACTTCGCCGAGCTGCTGAGCGTCACAGAACACCCCGTTCACCTCCTGGTGCCGATGGTCGTGGTAGATGAGCTCGACCAGCTTAAGGAGAGCAAGGACAGGCACGTACGTTGGCGGGCGCGACACACCCTGTTCATCCTTGACGGGCTGTTTCAGGAGAGCACCGAAGACGC
Organism: Streptomyces sp. NPDC056486; assembly: GCF_042795295.1. Classification (NCBI taxonomy): domain Bacteria; kingdom Bacillati; phylum Actinomycetota; class Actinomycetes; order Kitasatosporales; family Streptomycetaceae; genus Streptomyces; species Streptomyces sp. NPDC056486. The sequence continues at coordinate 7,963 of NZ_JBHTSF010000231.1, read as the reverse complement.
CATGCTCCGCAGGGCAGACGCTGAGGTGCAGCGCCACACGGGCGTACGACGCGGTGAAGTGACCGTGCAGCTCTTGCTTGACCCGCCCGGGCACACGCGGTTGCCGATCAACGACGACGAGATCGTCGACAGGGCGCTTGCCGTTCAACCGCTGTCGAGTCGTGAAGTGACCGTTCTGACCTATGACACCGGCCAGGCAATCCGGGCGCGCGTTGCTGGCCTCTGTGACCACAAGCTGAGCATGCCGGTCGGTGACGAGCCGGAGAAGCAGACGACCAACACGAAGAAGCCCCCGTCCAAGGGACGAGGGGTTCAAGTGCCAGCCGACCGCCAGGATGGACAGGCGGGTTCAAGCGCTAACGACTCAGTCTGTCGCTAGAAGCTCGTAACACAATCTTGTTGAAGTGCTCTGGTCGGGCGTGACCGATGTGATGATTTGAGCGTTCGGGATGCTGTGAGCACTCGGCCGTGGATCGTGGACGATAACTTGTGGGCGCTGATCGAACCGCTGCTGCCGCCCTGGCCACACTGGAGACGGCTGAAGAAGGCCCGATCATGATCGTGTTACGAGCTCTAAGTCGACACCGTTGCGTTAGCGCTGTCGGTGACGTCATCTCGTGTACTGGAGGTCTGCGGTAACCCGGACGGCAAGCCCGCGCTCATCTTCCCGGAGGTCCGTGACGGAGTTGTGGGTGACGGGAGCGTCTCGGCCGGGCTGACCGTGGTGGCAGGATGACGGCATGCATGACGAGCTTCGCGCGGCTCAGGCTGCGGTGTACGAACCGGGCGGCTTCGTCTGCTCGCAGCCGGTGCCCGAGGGGGAGAGCGCCGAGTACGGGGCGCACGCGTTCACCCTGGATGGCCTGGCCGTCAGGTTCCGGGTGGGGAAGACCACCCCGACGAAGGCGGGCCAGTTCGTCACGGTGTGGAAGAGGCCCGACGGTGGTGGCCCGATCCAGCCGTTCGGCGTCGAGGACCCCGTCGACCTATTCGTCATCAGCAACCGTGAGGGGAACCACCACGGGCACTTCGTCTTCCCGTGCGAGGTGTTGGGCGAGCAGGGCGTCCTCTCGCACGGCGGCGTCGGCGGGAAGCGGGGCTTCCGCGTCTACCCGCCGTGGGTGACGGCGACCAGCCGCCAGGCCCGCACCACCCAGGAGCGGCAGGTGCGGTACTTCCTGCCCATCCCTGCCGACGGCCCGGTCGACCCGGCCCGCGCCCGTGCGCTCCACTGCCCCTGAACCGGGGCACGGCCCAGGCGCGCACTCGGCTCAGCCGTAGGTGTCGCGAGGCCAGTGTCCGAGCCGGAAGACGGCCTCCGAAGGCAGAGGCTGGCCTTCGGTTGATCCGTCGTGGGGTATGTGCTCAACACCGTTGTGTGAGCGGCTGTTGAGGCTGTGTTCGAAGAACGTGACGGTGGTGTGGACGGTGTAGTTCTGGGCCTTCTGGGGGTGTTGTCCGGCGTTCGGGCCGTACTTGCTGGTGGGGTTCTTGCGGGTGCGGGCCTTCGCTCGTTGCCGTCGGTGGGCGGGCAGGAGGTCGCCCAGGGCGGCGTGGCCGATCGTGCCGACCAGGTCGATGAGGGGGCCGGGGAAGATTCCATGGCCGGCGATGACGGTGTCGGTTGCGGCGGTCAGCAGGACGGTGAAGCTGATCCGTTCCATGGGTACTCCTGGCCGTCCGGTCAGGGCGTCGTCGCCGGTGCGGATCAGAGCCTGGTGGGCGGTGAGCAGGGCGTAGACCTCCTGGTCGAGGCCATCGATGCTGCGGGAGCGCAGGACGCGGCCGTCGAGCATCGTGGCCTTGATCGAGGAATATGTAGTTTCCGCCTGCCACCTGCGGTGATAGAGATCAACGAGTTCGGCGGCCGGATACCGTTCGGGGTCCAGCAGGTTGGTGAGCAGCCGCCACTGCTTGGTGCAGACGGTGCCGTCGGCCAAGGTGACGGTGAGGGTCGCCTCGATCACGCGCACCGGCAGCAGGATCCGCAGGACGCCGTAGCCGATGCGGGCGATGTAGGAGCCGTCGCCCAGGTGCTGGGCGGGGGTGGGGACACGGCGGGCCCCGGAGCGCACCAGGAACTGCGCTCCGCTGTGATGGACCCTGTCAAGGAACTCGTTGCCGTCGAAGGCGGCGTCGGCCAGCAGGAGCATCGTCTTGTCCAGAGCACCCAGAAGCCGCTTGGCATAGGGGAGTTCGCTCGTCGACTCTGGTCCGAAGGCGGCGGCTATGAGCGCGCAGGTGCCGCACTCGACCAGGACCAGCAGCCGCAGGAGCGGGAGCGGGTAGCCGAATTCCAGGCTCTCCCCGGCTCGCTTGGGATAGCGCCAGGTGAGCGTCTCATCGTCGGGGGTGTGCAGCAGGGTCCCGTCGATGGCTACCGTGCGCAGGCCCCGGTAGAAGGACCCATCCTGCCCGGGGCGGGCGACGGGCCCAGCGAGCGTCTCGAACAGCCGCCGCAGAGGTGAGGCCCCCACCCTGCGCCGGGCCCGCGTCAGTGAGGAGACCGCGGGACGCACCAGGGCCAGCGGGGTCAGGGAGGCGGTCAGCTTGGACCACACCGTGCGGTACGAGCAGCGCTCGAACAGCGCGAGAGCGAGCACGAAGTACACCACCACCCGCGAGGGCAGCAGCCGCAGACGCCGCTCGCGCCGACCGGTCTCCTCCAGCACCGCGTCCACCAGCGCGAAGTCCACGACCTGGGTCAACTCCCCCAGATGGCCCGGCGCGAACACACCCCGGGCCGTCTCGATCGTGGACGTGATGACAGACTTCTCCGGCAACGGGACCCCTGACCTTGATCGACTTTCTTCGCCGATCGTTGATCTACCAGGTGGTCCCGTTGCGCTGTTCAGCAGGGCTTGACGTACAGCTCAGGGGTCAAACGCAACGGTGTTGAGCTCTAAGTGGGTGTTCTGCGGGTGTTCGGCAGAGTCGTAGTGCTTGAGGGCGGGTTGTCCGGTTCGAGGGCTTCCCGGCCGCAGCTGCCTCGCCGAGACCGGCCTTACGATCACCGGCCACCTCCCGACCCCACACCGAAAACCTCAGTAGGAGGCTCGGATATCGCGGGGTACGGCGTCGAGGTAGTCGGTGATGGCTCGGTGGTTCTTGGTGAGGCATTCGATTTTTTCGGCCATGCGGTCGCGTTCGTGCTCGAGCGTTGCGACCAAGTCTGGCGTGACGTAGGGCATGTGGATCGTGCGGGGGGTGTTCAGGCAGGGCAGGATCTGCTTGATGATCCGTGTGGGCAGCCCTGCGTCGAGCAGGCCTCGTACCTGGAGAACCCGGTCAACGACGTACTCCTCATAGTCCCGGTATCCGTTGGGCAGTCGATCTGACGCGATCAGTCCCTGCTCCTCGTAGTAGCGCAGCAACCTCACCGGAGTCCGCGTGTGCGTCGACAACTCACCGATCCGCATATCCCTCTCCTCGCCCTCTGTGGCTGGCGTCGTGTGACTCAGCGGACACCGAATTGACCCTCACACTAATGTCACCCTTCGATCATAAGGCCATGACACGAACACATGCTGTGCCATCTCCCTCGATAACGAACGCCCGGCTCCCACTGGCGGGTCTTCTGGCTTTGGCCGCCACCGGGTTCATTACGCTCCTGACCGAGACGATGCCCGCCGGGCTGCTTCCCGGGATGAGCCGAGACCTGGGTGTGAGCGAGAGTGCTGCCGGGCAGAGCGTCACCGTCTTCGCGATCGGGGCGATCCTCGCCGCGATCCCGCTCACCAAGGCGACGATCGGCTGGCCGCGCCGGCACTTGCTGCTGGTGGCGATCGCAGGATTCGCGATCGCCAACACCGTCACCGCGCTCTCCGAGAGCTTCGCACTTACGCTAGCCGCCCGGTGCCTCGGCGGCATCGTCGGCGGGTTGCTCTGGGCGCTGTTGGCCGGGTACGCGGTACGGATGGTTCCCTCACATCAGCGCGGCAAGGCAATGGCGATCGCGATGGGGGGCGCAATCGTTGCCCTGTCCGTCGGAGTTCCTGCTGCGGCGTTTCTGGCCAAGCTCGTCGAGTGGCGATACGCGTTCGGGATCATGACCGTCCTCACGCTCGCTTTGATCGTGTGGGTCGTCGCGGCGGTGCCGAACTTCCCCGGACAGCCCAAGGGCTCACGGCTCCCGCTCACCCGTACCTTCCGCATTCCCGGCGTGGCGCCCGTGCTCTTCGTGACCCTCACGTTCGTGCTCGCCCACAGCATCCTCTACACCTACATCGCCCCGTTCCTCAAGCCGCTCGGCATGGCTGGTCAAGTCGACGCCGTGCTGCTCACCTTCGGTCTGGTGTCGCTGGTGAGCATCTGGATCGCCGGAGCGCTCGTCCATCGGCGCCTGCGCCTCCTCATGATCCTCGCGTGTGTGCTCTTCGCGACATGCGCGCTGCTGCTCGGCGTCTTCTCCGGCGTGCCTTCGCTCGTCTACGCCAGCGCGGCGCTCTGGGGGCTCGCGTTCGGCGGCACCTCTACCCTGTTGCAGACCGCAGTCGCCGAAGCAGCAGGCGACGCCGGCGATGTCGCCCAAGCACTCCTCACCACCGGATGGAACGTCGGAATCGCCGGTGGTGGCATCATCGGAGGCATCGTCCTCAGCGGATTGGGTGCATCCTGGCTGAGTTGGGTCACGCTCGCACTGCTCGTCCCTGCACTCGCCACTGTGCTCGCGGCACACAAATACGGGTTCACCAAGGGAGAGCTCGGCAGCCGCTAAACCACCGCTGCCCCTGACTGAGTGGGTGTTCTGTGTTGTTTCGCTGGACTTCAGGTTGAGTTGGGGGCCGGGGTGGTCGGTGCGGGCCGGGCGGGGGTGAACAGGCCGGGTTCGGGTTCGGTGAGGATGTCGCGGTCGACCAGGCGTTTGAGCTTGGCGCGGACGCTCTCGGTGTGCCGCGGCTCGGTGCCGATGCCCAGGATCTCGCAGATCTCCTTGGCCCGGAGGCCGTGCCCGGCCTGGTCGAAGGCGGCGAGGACCTCGCGGTAGCCGGGCGGCAGCGGCTCGGGCGGTTCGATGCCGTCCTCGGCGGCCAGTTCCAGCATCGTCTCTCGGGTGATGTCCAGGCGTTGAAGGGTGCGTTCGGCCGCGGCAAGCTGTTCGGTCAGGAGCGCGATCTGCTCACGCAGGTGCCCGGCTGTCTCGCGTACCAGCTGCTGCCGGGCCTCGATCTTGTCCAGGAGATGCTTCATCGAGGCTCCTGCCCGTCGGGAGTGCAGGGTGCTGGGCGGGCGGGTCGCGCCAGGTCGTGGTGGTGGTGCGGGTCAGACGGCGGAGCATGACGCCGGTCATGGACCAGTGGATCCACGCCACTGAACTGGCCGGCCTGCTCTCGTAGTCACGCACGAGACGCCTGTGCAGCATGAGGGTGCCGAGCGTCTGCTCGACCACCCACCGCTTCGGCTCCGGCGTGAACCCCTTCATCCCCGGATCGCGCTGAACGATCTCCACGTCGATGCCGAGACGGGCGCCGTGCTCCACGACGGTCTCCTTGAACCCGGCGTCCACCCACGCCTTCGTCACCGCCGGCGCGGCGCGAGCGACCTTGTCCAGCAGGGCGGTTCCGATGGCGTTGTCGTGCACGCTCGCGGCGACGACAATCACGGCGATGACCAGGCCGAGGACATCTGTGGCGATGCCTCTTTTCCGCCCCGGGCTCCGTTTGCCCGGATCCAGCCCGGTCGTCTCCTTCGGCGCGTTCACCGAGGCCCGCACCGTCTGGGAATCCAGCACGACAGCGGTGGGGTCCTCGCGCCGCCGACGCATCCCCCGAGCCAGGCAGCGCAGCAGCTCGTGGATGGTCTCGGCGGTCCCGTCATCACGCCAGAGGCCGAAGTAGTAGTACACCGCACTCACGGGAGGCAGGTCATGGGGCAGGTAGCGCCACTGGCAGCCGGTCCTCGCCTGATACAGCAGCGCGTTCACGATCTCCCTCATCGCGTACTGGCCCTCGTGCCCGCTGGCCGAGGGATGCCTCGCCTTCCACGCAGTGATCACCGGCCGGACCAGCTCCCACGCCTCATCCGACAGGTCGCTCGGGTACGGCTCGCGTCCGTCCACACTCACAGCGCACCGCACCCCCGGCTGGCCGGGAAGCCCTCGAACCGGACAACCAGCCCTCAAGCACTACGACTCTGCCGAACACCCGCAGAACACCCACTAAGTACTGGCCACCACCGGCTCTGCCACTGCCTGTACCGGCATCACCCTCATGAGCCGCACGCGGAGCGATATCCCCGAACATCACGAAGGCTGGCGTGAGCGTCGCCCAGCAGATCTGGCTGCGGCCTGACAACTCGCAAAGCCGCGGGCTCCTGTCGGGTGAAGTCCTCTGAAATTGCGGGATGCTGCTTTGGCCAAGTAGTCAGGGGGCGTCATGGCCGTTCATGAGCTGCTCCACGGCAGCCAAGACGCCCCCCATCGCCGCTGGCGCGGCGGCTAGGTCAGCGAGGGAGACGGACGGCCACCCCTTGTAGCCATTCTCACGTTGCGTTGCCAGCTTCGTCTTCAGATCACCGGCGTCCGGCAGGGCATCGGCGAACGCGGACGCCACGTCGTAGCCGAGGTGGCGGGTGATCGACCCGAAGCTGAAGGCAAGTTCGACCTTGCCGGTGTCGTACAGCGACAGTGTCCAAACCGGGACCTGTCGGCCCCCGGAGGGGTAGTACACGGACAAACTTGGGTACTTGGCCATGCCGCCCTCTGAGCGCCCCTTGTCTGCCGCGTGATCCAACAGCGCTGCTGCCGCGGTTTGCAGGTCCAGGCTGGGCAGGCCGCCTATCGCGGCGTCCATGTCGGCCCGGGTGGTCCGCTGGCTGCTGCGGCGGCCAGAGGGAGATTTCGCCGCCGTGGCGACCTCACCGTGGATGCGCGGTACGAGGACGCGTAGGTCGCCGCTGCCCCGGTATTGCGTCAGCTCTACCGCGTACACCTCGGTCTGCCGCATCTGCCGGTTAAGGAATTCGACGATCGCCCGCAGCTCCAACGGGATGCGGTCGGCGACGAAAAGCAGCCGCATCTGCCCAGCCGCCAGCCGCTCCTCGACCGTCGTCCAGAAGTCCTCCGGGGACTGATCACCAAGCAGTTCCCCGTACGCCTCTTCCAAAGTCCTGTCGTCGAGCGCGCAGTTCCCCTCAAACGAGCGCTGCAGCAGCGCGGCCGGCCAGTAACGGGCACCGTTCGCGGCATAGTCGAGCATCTGTCCGACGACTTCCCGGCGTATCCGGGTATCGCTGGCCCGTTTGACCTCCACCAGCGTCGGCACACCATCGGCATCGACGAACAGATGGTCCAGCGAGAACGTCGTGCCGGCCTCCGGGCTCGTCGGAACTCCCATTTCCCGTGCCACCAGTACCAGCCGCAGGGGCCGGCCGTCGGCGAGCGAACCGAAGTCCAGGATGCGGGGATGCCGGGCGAGGAGTTCTTGGAACTCCGCCTCGGTCTCGAATCCTGCTGGCTCCATGGTCTGGAGGCCCTCACCGAGGACGAACACCGGCTGATCAGTCACCTGTCACTCCACCCCTTATAGACCTTCAAGTTCGCACCTCTGATCAATCCTCACTGCCGCACCGTTCATGCCAGATGCCCCGGCAGCTCGTGATGGTCGGTGCAGTCAGCCAGTTCGGCTGCCAATTGTGGCCTTGGACCCGAACACTCCGCAGGACCTGCCGGCTTCTCGTTGGGCCGGGGGCATTGCACCAGCGGCGTGATCAGTAGGGACGCCGGACATTGAACTGACGGGCGAGATACAGCAGCTGCCGGGGCGGGCCGACAATACTGGACTACTGGAGAGGTCGCGGGCTGGATAGAGGAGCAGGGGCAGTGTCTGGAACCAACACAGCTATGCGATCAATCCCATGTCCAAGACCTTCGCGGCGGCGCTGATGGAGCCGGGCAGGAGGTGTCGGTAGATCTTGTATGTGATGTCGATGCTCTTGTGGCCCATCCACTCGGCGACGTCAGTGA
>NZ_JBHTSF010000230.1:0-11496 GCF_042795295.1 Streptomyces sp. NPDC056486 | reverse complement strand
AACCCCGCCGTCCAGGAAGAAATCATCTCCGCCCTGCGCTTCTGGCTCGACCTGGGCATCGACGGCTTCCGCCTCGACGCCGTCCCCTACCTCTTCGCCGAAGAGGGCACCAACTGCGAAAACCTCCCCCGCTCCCACAACCTCCTCAAACGCGTCCGCGCCGAAATCGACGCCCACTACCCCGACACCGTCCTGCTCGCCGAAGCCAACCAATGGCCCGAAGACGTCGTCGACTACTTCGGCGACTTCACCGACGGCGGCGACGAATGCCACATGGCCTTCCACTTCCCCGTCATGCCCCGCATCTTCATGGCCGTACGCCGCGAATCCCGCTACCCCGTCTCCGAAATCCTCGCCAAAACCCCCGCCATCCCCAACGGCTGCCAATGGGGCATCTTCCTGCGCAACCACGACGAACTCACCCTCGAAATGGTCACCGACGAAGAACGCGACTACATGTACGCGGAATACGCCAAAGACCCCCGCATGCGCGCCAACATCGGCATCCGCCGCCGCCTGGCCCCACTCCTGGACAACGACCGCAACCAGATCGAACTCTTCACCGCACTCCTGCTCTCCCTGCCCGGCAGCCCGATCCTCTACTACGGCGACGAGATCGGCATGGGCGACAACATCTGGCTCGGCGACCGCGACGCCGTCCGCACCCCCATGCAGTGGACCCCCGACCGCAACGCCGGCTTCTCCTCCTGCGACCCCGGACGCCTCTACCTCCCCACGATCATGGATCCGGTCTACGGCTACCAGGTCACCAACGTCGAAGCCTCCATGTCCTCGCCCTCCTCACTCCTGCACTGGACCCGCAGGATGATCGAGATCCGCAAACAGAACCCGGCCTTCGGACTCGGCTCCTACACCGAATTACCGTCGTCGAACCCGGCGGTGATCGCGTTCCTGCGCGAGTACAAGGACGACCTCGTGCTGTGCGTCCACAACTTCTCCCGCTTCGCCCAGCCCACCGAACTCGATCTCCAGACCTTCAACGGCCGCCACCCGGTCGAGCTGATCGGCGGGGTGCGCTTCCCGGCCATCGGCGAGCTGCCCTACCTCCTGACCCTGGCCGGACATGGCTTCTACTGGTTCCGACTGCGCAAGGATCCGGCGTAGGCTCCACCCCTGCTACTCCTGCGCGGGGCGGTTTCCACCGCCCCGCCCTGGGAACTCTCCCGCACAACCGGCACTCCCGCACTCCTCCCTTGTCCGCACCGCGGAAAGGACGCGACGCCATGTCGGAAGCTGTCACCCGCCCGGGCATCACCGCGGACGCGCTGCTCGCCTCGCTCGATCCGCTGTTGCGCGCGTGGCTGCCACGACAGCGCTGGTTCGCGGGCAAAGGCCGCCCCATCACCGACTTCACACTGATCACGGCAACCGAACTACTGCCGCCCACCTCCGAGTTGGGCCTGCTGCACCTGCTCATTCAGGTCCGGCAGCCACAGGTGCCGGGGCAGGTCGGCGGCGCGCCCCCGCTGGCCGCGGACTGCTACCAACTCCTCCTCGGCGTAAGGCGCGAGCTGCCGCCGCGGCTCGCGCCCGCGCTCATCGGGCATGTGACGCAGGGGCCGCTCGCCGGGTTCACCGTCTACGAGGCGCTGCACGACGCCCGTATGTCCGGGTTCCTGCTTGAAGCGCTGCGGATGCAGGCCCGCGTCGGCAAGCTGCGCTTCGAGCGCGACCGGCGCAAGAACATAGGCGAAGACCTCGCACCGCGGGTTCTCGCCACCGAGCAGTCCAACTCCTCGCTCGTGTACGGGGACACGTTCATCCTGAAGCTGTTCCGCCGCATCGTGCCCGGCGTCAATCCGGACCTGGAGCTGCCCCTGATGCTGGCCCGCGAGCGGTGTGCGCAGGTACCTGCTCCCGCCGCCTGGTTCCTGGCGGACGTCGGGGACGAGGTGAACGTCCTCGGCGTGCTCCAGCCCTACTTGAAGGGCACGGCCGACGGCTGGGAGCTCGCCCTGCGGGAGCTCGCGGCCGACCGGGACTTCAGCGGCGAGGCGAGAGCGCTCGGCCGCGCGACCGCCGAGGTACATCTGGCCCTTGCCCGCGCGCTGCCCACGGTCACCCTTGGCCGCGCCCAGGTGGAGCTGATCGCCGAGGGCATGGCCGACCGCCTCGACGCGGCAGCCGGCGCGGTGCCCGCCCTCCTTCCGTACGCCCCCGCCCTGCACACGACCTTCGAGGCGCTCGCCGATCTGGGGCGGGGAGAGGCGACCTGGACGGCCCAGCGCATCCACGGGGATCTGCACCTGGGCCAGTGCCTGCGCTCGCCCGCCGGTGAGTGGTCGCTCATCGACTTCGAGGGTGAGCCCTCACGCCTGCTTTCCGAGCGCAGGATGCCGCAGCCGCCGGTGCGCGACGTGGCGGGCATGCTCCGTTCCTTCGACTACGCGGCACGCTCCCGCGAGCCATGGGCGCCCAAGTGGGCGGGCGACTGCCGGGCGGCGTACTGCACGGGGTACGCCGAGGTCTCCGGCCGCGATCCGCGTACGGACCCGGTCCTGCTGCGCGCCTACGAGACGGACAAGGCGGTCTACGAAGTCCTCTACGAGGCCCGTCACCGCCCCGACTGGCTCCCTGTACCCCTCTCCGCGATCAAGCGGCTCGCCACCAACGGCCCCGCCACGAACGGCCCCGTCACCGATATCCACTGATCCACCATCGCCGAGGAGACGCCCCCTGTGACCCCCCGCCCGCAGCCGCGCAAACCGTCCGACGAGGCCAGCAAGAAGGGCAGGCGAAAGCCGGAGCCCGCCGGACGGACGCCGGAGGCGCCCCGACAGACCCGGCCGAAGCAGCGGAAGTCCAGCAACCCCACGTCGCCCGTCCCCCAGGCCGACCGCGCCCGCCTCCTCGCGGGCACGCACCACGACCCGCACGGAGTACTCGGCGCCCACGTCGTCCGCGAAGGCGTCGCCTTCCGCGCGCTGCGGCCGTACGCGCGCTCCGTCACTGTCGTCGCCAAGGATCTGCGGGCCGAGCTGAAGCACGACGGTGACGGGTTCTTCTCCGGGGTGCTTCCGCTGCGGGAGATCCCCGAGGACTACCGGCTGCGCATCGCGTACGAGGAAGCCGAACTGGAGATCCACGACGCGTACCGCTTCCTGCCCGCGCTCGGCGAGTTCGACCTGCATCTGATCGGCGAGGGCCGGCACGAGCAGCTGTGGAAGGCGCTCGGGTCACGCCCGATGGTGCACGAGGGGGCGACAGGGACGCGCTTCACGGTGTGGGCACCCAACGCCCGGGGCGTGCGCGTGGTGGGGAACTTCAACTTCTGGGACGGCACCGGTTTCCCGATGCGCTCGCTCGGCGGCAGCGGCGTATGGGAGCTGTTCGTGCCGTCGATCGGCGAGGGCGAGCTCTACAAGTACGAGATCACCCGGCCCGACGGATCGAAGACGCTGCGCGCCGACCCGCTCGCCCGCCGTACGGAGACCCCGCCCGCGAACTCCTCCATCGTGCACGAGTCGCATCACGACTGGCATGACGCGGACTGGCTCGAACGCAGAGCGGAGGTGCCCGTCCACCAGTCGCCGTTCTCCGTGTACGAGGTACATCTGGCGTCCTGGCGCCCTGGCCTGACGTATCGCCAGCTGGCCGAACAGCTCCCCGCCTACGTGGCCGATCTGGGGTTCACTCACGTCGAGCTGATGCCTGTCGCCGAGCACCCCTTCGGGGGTTCCTGGGGCTATCAGGTCACCGGCTTCTACGCGCCGACCGCACGCCTCGGCACACCCGACGACTTCAAGTTCCTCGTCGACGCGCTGCACAGAGCGGGCATCGGCGTCCTGATGGACTGGGTGCCCGCACACTTCCCGCGCGACGACTGGGCGCTCGCGGAGTTCGACGGGCGCACCCTGTACGAGCACGAGGATCCGGACCGGGCCGCGCACCCCGACTGGGGCACCCTGGAGTTCGACTACGGCCGCAAGGAGGTCCGCAACTTCCTTGTCGCCAACGCCACTTACTGGTGCGAGGAGTTCCACATCGACGGCCTGCGCGTCGACGCCGTCGCCTCGATGCTGTACCTCGACTACTCGCGCGAGCACGGCGAATGGTCCCCGAACATGCACGGGGGCCGCGAGAACCTCGACGCCGTCGCCTTCCTCCAGGAGATGAACGCCACCGTCTACCGCCGCGCCCCCGGCGTCGTCACGATCGCCGAGGAGTCAACGGCCTGGGACGGCGTGACCCGCGCGACGCACCACGAGGGCCCCGGCGGCTTCGGCGGGCTCGGCTTCGGCCTGAAGTGGAACATGGGGTGGATGCACGACTCGCTCGACTATGTGTCGAAGGAGCCCGTGCACCGCAAGTTCCACCACAACGAGATGACGTTCTCGATGGTGTACGCGTACAGCGAGAACTACGTCCTGCCGATCTCGCACGACGAGGTCGTGCACGGCAAGCAGTCCCTGGTGTCGAAGATGCCCGGCGACTGGTGGCAGCAGCGCGCCAATCACCGCGCCTACCTGGGCTTCATGTGGGCCCACCCCGGCAAGCAACTCCTCTTCATGGGGCAGGAGTTCGCCCAGGGCGCCGAGTGGGCGGAGGGACACGGCCCGGACTGGTGGCTGCTCGACCCCGCGTACGGGGCCGAGGCCGACCACAGAGGCGTACGCGATCTCGTGCGCGACCTCAACACCGTCTACCGCCGCGAGCCGTCGCTGTGGCAGCGCGACACGGACCCCGGCGGCTTCGCCTGGGTCGACGGCGACGCCGCGGAGGACAACGTCTTCGCGTTCCTGCGCTACGCCGACGAGTCCGCCGAGAACACGGACGGCGCACCGCTCCTCGCCATCTCGCACTTCTCACCGGTGGTGCGGCACGAGTACCGCCTGGGCGTCCCCGGCGAGTACACCGCCTGGCGCGAGGTCCTGAACACGGACGCGGCCCGCTACGGCGGCGGCGACGTCACCAACCCGGACCCGATCAAGACCGAGCCGGTGGCGTCGCACGGCCGCCCCGCGTCCCTGCGGCTCACCCTGCCGCCGCTGGCCACGGTGTGGCTGCGACCTGTTTGAGCGCCACCGGCAGCTCCTGCGTGTGCAGGATGCCGAGCCGCTGCGTGGCCCGGGTCAGGGCCACGTAGAGGTCGCTCGTGCCGTAGCGGTCCGGCTCCACGACCAGGACCGTGTCGAACTCCAGGCCCTTCGCCTGACGCGGGTCGATCAGAACGACCGACCGCGTCAGGTCCGGGGCCTCCCCGGCCGTCACACCGGGGAGCTTTGAGGCGAGCTCGTCATGCAGCTCGCGTGGGGCGATCACCGCGAGGCGGCCCTCGTCCCGTGTCTCGGCCGCCACCGTGTCGGCCACGGCCGCGGCCAGGTCGTCGGTGCGGTGCGCCCAGGGCAGCACGCCCGTGGACCGCACCGAGCTCGGCGGCCGGAAGTCGGGGTGCTCGACGCGGGGCACCTCGGCGGCCACGTCCATGATCTCCACCGGCGTGCGGTAGTTGACGCCGAGCCGTGTGTACTCCCAGCGGTCCTCGACGTACGGGGAGAGGATCGTCTCCCAGGTGCCGCAGCCGCCGGCCTCCGCCGTCTGCGCGGGGTCGCCGACCAGCGTCATCGAGCGGGTCGGACAGCGCCGCATGAGCAGCCGCCAGGCCATGGCGGAGAGTTCCTGCGCCTCGTCCACGATGATGTGCCCGAACGCCCAGGTCCGGTCCGCCGCCGCGCGCTCGGCGGCACTGCGGTGATCGTCCTCCTCCTGGCGCTCGGCCATCCGCTCCGCGTCGATGATGTCGTGCGCGAGCAGGACTTCCGACTCGTCGTCGTCCTTGTCCTCGAACTCGTACGTCCGGGATGCGTACGAGACGTCGAGCACGCCCTGTGCGTAAGCGATCTGCTTCGCACGCTCAGCCTCCGCCATCGCCTTCGCCGCGCTGTCGTCGTTGCCGAGCAGCTCGGCGGCTTCGTCGAGGAGCGGTACGTCGGCGGCGGTCCAGTCGCCGCCGCGCGGGCGCCGGACGATATGGGCCTCCTCGTCCGGCAGATACGGCGTCGGCTCTTCGAGGAAGTCCGCGAGGAAGCGCTCCGGGGTGAGCTGCGGCCACAGCTCCTCGATGGCCGCGTGCACGTCGGGGCTCGCGGCGATCGCCTTGCCGAGCTGGGCGATGTCGTCGGGGCCCAGGAAGTTGGGGCCGCCGTACGGGTCGGCGCCGAGCCGCTCGGCCAGCTGCTCGGTGAGCATGTCGATGACGCGGAAGGCGAAGTGCGGTCGGCCGAGGTTGTGCGGGACGTCCGCATCGCGGGCCGCCTCGCGTGCTTCGTGGGCGATCGTCCAGTCCAGGACGAGGTCACCGTCGTCGTGCTCGATGATCAGCGGGGCGCCGGGCTCGGGGGTCTGCTGCCGGTCGCGCAGGGCGGCGGCGAGCACGTCCGCCATCTCGGCGCGGCCCTTCACCTCCGCGGCTTCGGGGGTGTCGGTGCCGGTGGCGCCGACGCCGGGGAACAGCTCGCCGACCGTCGAGAGGAGGACGCCCGTCTCGCCGAGCGCGGGCAGGACCTCGCTGATGTAGCCGAGGAAGGCCGGGTTCGGGCCGACGATCAGGACCGCGCGCTTGGCGAGCAGCTGACGGTGGGCGTAGAGGAGGAACGCGGCGCGGTGCAGCGCCACGACCGTCTTGCCGGTGCCGGGGCCGCCCTCGACGACGAGGACGCCTTGATGCGGGGCGCGGATGATGCGGTCCTGCTCGGCCTGGATGGTCTGCACGATGTCGTGCATGCGCCCGGTGCGGGCCGAGTCGAGCGCGGCGAGGAGCACCTCGTCGGCGTCCGCGCCCTCGTACCCGGTGCGGGTGGTGTCGCCGAGATCGAGGATCTCGTCGTGCAGGGCCGTGACGTCGCGGCCCTTTGTGGTGATGTGCCTGCGCCTGCGGAGCCCCATCGGCGTATGACCGGTCGCGAGATAGAAGGGGCGTGCGACATCGGCACGCCAATCGATCACGAGTGGGGTGCGTTCGATGTCGGACGCACGGATTCCGATGCGTCCGATGTGGTGATCACGGCCGTCGCGGAATTCGAGCCTGCCGAAGCAGAGCCCGTTCTCCCCCGCGTCGAAGGCGGCCAGCAGTCCGGACCGCTCGGCCACCAGGACGTCACGCTCGATCCTGGCCTGCTGACCGTTGCCGACCTGCGACAACGACGCCCGCACGGCGGCTTCCGCCTCCTCGCGCAGCGCGTCGAGGCGCGCGTACAGCCCGGAGACGAATTGCTGCTCTTCACGCAATTCCTCGGTTGACAATTCAGCCCCTCGCCAGTTACAGTGCTCGTATACAGATTCTCGCGATTCCGCTCTGCCCAAAAGAGCCAGTGGTCGCGAAAGGATCTAATATACGCGAAGAAATGCCCCGGACGTCAATTCGTCCGGGGCATTTCTCTTTCCACCTGCGGGTGACCGCGTGTTCCACCTGCGGGTGACCCCGTGGGTCAGAGCACATCGGCCTCTGCGAGCTCGGCGAGCAGCTTGCGCTTGGGCCGCGCGCCCACCATGGACTTCACCGGCTCACCGCCCCGGAACACCAGCAGGGACGGCACGGAGAGGATGTTGTACGCGATCGCGGTCTGCGGACTGTGGTCCACGTCCACCTGCACGATCTTCAGCCGGTCCGCCTCCTCGCGCGAAATCTCGCTGAGCACCGGCGCGAGCTGCCGGCACGGGCCGCACCACTCCGCGCCGAACTCCACGAGCACCGGCTGCTGAGCCTTGAGCACCTCCGCCTCGAAGTCCGCGTCCGTCACCTCGGCCACACCGTCCGCCTTGACCATCGCCATGCTTACGCTCCCTCTCCCTCAGCCCGTCAGCTCGCACTGCGGGTCCGGACCTCCCACAACCGCAGCCTCGGCGCGCACAAGCTGCGCACCGACCTGTTCACGCACCGCACTCAACTCACCGATCAGCGAGTCGAGTTCACTGAGCTTGCGGCGGTAGACGTCGAGCGACGCGGGGCAGGAGTCGCCCGCCGGATGCCCCGACCGCAGACACTCCACGAACGGCCGCGTCTCCTCCAGATCGAACCCGAAGTCCTGCAGGGTCCTGATCTGCTCAAGGAGGCGTACGTCGTCCTCGTCGTAGGTGCGGTAGCCGTTGCCACTGCGACGAGCGGGCAGCAGCCCCCGTGACTCGTAGTACCGAAGGGTCCGCGTAGTGGTGCCGGCCCGCTCCGCAAGTTCGCCGATGCGCATGCGTACGACGGTAATCCTTGACGCAGGCGTCAAGGCCAGCGTGATGGGGCAGCGTGCCGGGTCAGGGAGCGCGGACGGCCTCGATGGTGGCCGTCCAGCCGTCCGCGCCGTGCCCCTTGGCGATGGCCCGGTCCAGGACGGCCTTGATGCCGCCCAGGGCCCCCACGTCCAGGCCGCGGTGCGCGGAGGCGTGGATGACGTGATCGACGTTGACCGCCTCCGTGACGAGCGGGGCCTGGTCGCCCGGATAGTCGCCGGAGTCGACCTCGCCCCCCATCGACTCGACGATCGGCGGGAAGATGGAGAGCAGGGCGCTCAGGTAGGGGGCAAGGTCCGCGCCCTTCACGCCGTCCGCCCCGGCCAGCGCGAAGGCGTGTACGAGACCGGCCATGCTGGTCCAGAAGAAGTCGAGCAGGGCGTTGTCGTAGACGGCCGCGAGTCCATGGTCCTCACCGAGGTACACGGTGTTGCCGCCGAGCGCCTTGAGCGTGCTCGCATGCCGGTCGTACACGGACTTCGGACCGCTGTGGAAGAGCAGCGCGTCGGCAGTACCGATGACCGTCACCGGCACCAGGATGGCGCCGTCCAGGTAGGCGATGCCGTGCTCGGCGGCCCAGGCGGCGGCCTCGCGCGAGCGTTCCGGGGTGTCCGACGTGAGGTTGACCAGGGCGCGCCCCTTCAGTTCCGGGGCGATCGGGCCGAGCACGGCCTGCGAGACGTCGTAGTCGTAGAGGCAGACGATCACCACCTCCGAGGCGCGGACCGCATCGGCGGCGGTGGCGGTACGGGTCGCGCCCGCGGCCACCAGTTCGTCACCCTTGCCCGGCGTGCGGTTCCAGACGGTGGTGGGGTGACCGGCCTTGAGGAAGGCACCGGCGAGTGCCTTTCCCATGGCGCCGAGGCCGAGGACGGTGACAGGAGAAGGGGAGGTGACAGGGGTAGTGGACGGGTCGTGGCTCTGGTTCGTCATGACGACCATGCTTGGCGGGCGCCCAACTCCCCACAAGTACCGACTAATTAGTCAGCTACTTACGAAAAGGTAAGCATAGGAAGGGAGTTGGGGCCCGCCGGAAGCTCTCTCAGCTCAGCTTCAGCACGCCGATCGCCTGGTCGGCCATCCCGGACTCGCCGAGGGCGTTCGGGTGCACCGGGACGAAGTTCGTGCCGAACAGCACGGGTTCGATCCAGCGGGTGCCCAGCGGCTTGCAGGCGTCGTGTCCTTCCGATGCGGCGGCCATGTCGACGAACGTCGCCCCCGTCTCGGACGCGGCGCGCTGCACGGCGTTGTTCAAGTGGGTCTGGAGGTCCCGCAGGTAGGGGACATCCCCCGTGGCGATCGGCATCTTGGCGAAGCACGTGGGGTCGGCCTTGGCCGGGACGATCCACGGGTAGCCGAGTACGCCGACGCGCGCGTGCGGCGCCTTGGCCTTGACCGCTCGCAGGGCGGTCTTCAGCGCCGGATACGTACTGGCGTCGATCTCCTTGGTGAACTTGTCCCCGTTGGCGTCCTTGCAGGGGCTGCCCTTGCCGCCGGAGAGCACTCCGGCGCTGCCGCAGGCGAGGATCGCGCTGATGAAGGTGCTGTTGTCGTTGCCGCCGATGGTCAGCGTCACGAGATCGGTGTCGGCGTCGACGGCGTCGAGCTGCGGGGCGACACCGGGGTACTGCGACCCGGCGAAGTCCTTGGTCTGGGCTCCGCCGCAGGTCACGTCGGTGAGCTTGGCGCCGGTGCGCTTGGCCACGACATGCGGGTAGTTGGCCGTCGAGCGTGCGCAGAGGAGCGGCGCGGTCAGATCGAGGGGCAGGACGCCGGATCCGGCGCTGTAGCTGTCGCCGAGGGCGACGTAGTCGAGCGGGTCGCCGCCGGTCGCCTGGGCGGGTGCGGCGGCCAGGCCGAGGGTGGCGGTCGTGACGGCGGCGAGGGCTGCCGCCAGTCGCGGGGCACGGGTGCGGATCGCCATCTGGAGTCTCCTTTGAATCCGATGAATCCGATGAATCCGGTGGGGGGTCAGTCCCGGAGAGGAGCGAGCAGGCCGCAGGGGCCAACAGCCTTGCTGTGGGGGTATTTTGGGCAGGCTTCAGCGGCTTTCGGCGGTTCTCGGTGGTACAACGCTGAAGTTACTGGCAGGTTTGAATAACAGTCAACAGTTTGCGCACGGGCCCACCTAGATGGCGGAATCCCCGTCCGGCGCACCCTCATCCAGCGCACGCCGCACCCGCCCGCAGAACTCCTCCACCGCACCCGGCTCCGGCAACGCGCCATCGGCGAGCATCGCCATCTGGAGGGCGGGCCCGTACGCGCCGCCGTGGCGGTCGACGTCAGGCGTACGGGCGGGCTGCACCACGAAGTGGATGTGACCGGGGACGCGCCCGGCGTGCGACCAGAGGCAGACGTACACCTGCTCGCACTCGTCGCCCACCGCCGCGCGTACGGCGGCGGTGACGCGGGTGATCAGAGGGCCGAGCCCGGCGCTCTCCGCGGTGTCCAACTCGTGTACGCCGGTGATGTGTCGCAGCGGCTTCACGACGAGAGTGCCGACGCCGAGCGCCCCTACACAGTGCTCGACGGTCCAGTACGCCGTACGCAGGAGGGTGCCGCCGGGCAGGGGTACGGTGCCGTCGGTGAGACCGCAGGCGAGACAGTCCCGGCCACCGCCCGACGTCACCTGTCCGTGTCGGGGCCTCGACGCGCGTGTCGGATTCTCAGCTTGCCGAACCCCATGACCCCGGAGATCCGTATCGTCGGCCCGCCGGGCCGGGAGTGCCGCCCGGGCTTGTAGTCGAGATCCTTCCAGCCGGTGTTCAGACCCTCGACGTCGACGGTCGCGTCGCGAGGCACCGTGATCCTGGCCCGGCCGGTGCCGAGCTGCAACTCGATGTCGACCACCGGGTGTTCGAGGACCGCCTGGGACAGATCCAGGTTCACCCTGCCGAACGCGGACTCGACCTTGAGGTGCCGGGACACCCGCCAGGCGCCACGCCGGTGGATCCGTCCGCCGGCGGCGGCGATCGTGGACGTGGTGCCCGCATCCTGTGCGGGGAGCGAGGCCAGCGCCGACTCCAGCTCGCTGTGCGCCTTGGCGGTCAGCGCCCGATGGAGGCGTTCGTCCATCTCCTCGTGCGAGATGTGCCCTTCGGCGTACGCCTCCTGCAGGCGCTGTACCGCTGTGTCGCGGACGCCTTCACTGATCCGTGGCGACGGTTTTTCCGGCATGGAGGTCACCGTTTCACTCTAAGGCGTGCGGTGTCGTACAAACCGAAAAGGCGGGCAGGTCCGCCGCGGTCATGATTC
>NZ_JBHTSF010000229.1:0-11519 GCF_042795295.1 Streptomyces sp. NPDC056486 | reverse complement strand
ATTTCAGCCCGTCCGGCGATTGAGGACATCTTGTACGGGGCCTGGGGCGGAGCCCCAGTTTCGGGAAGGGGCGGGATCGGGGAAAAGAAACCCGCTCTGACCGAAACCCAGGAGGTCCTGTGCCGGAGGGGCACACCATTCACCGCCTCGCGGACGACTATCGCGCCCGGTTCGAAGGGCGAGGTCCCCTCCGGGTAACCAGCCCCCAGGGCAAGTTCTCCGACAGCGCCGCCCTGCTCGACCGGCAGGAGATGGACACCGCCGAGGCCCACGGCAAGCACCTCTTCCTCGGCTTCGCCGAGACAGGCTGGATCCACATCCACCTGGGCCTCTTCGGCAAGGTCACCTTCGGCGGTACCGCCACCGCGAACCCGCCCACGGACACCGTCCGCCTCCGCCTGGCCACCAAGGACGCGTACGTGGATCTGAGGGGCCCCACGACCTGCGCTCTCATCACGGACGAGGAGAAGCAGGCGATACACGCCCGCCTGGGCCCGGACCCGCTCCGGGAAGCCGACGACCCGGACATCGCCTACGCCCGCATCTCGCGCAGCCGCACGACCATCGCCGCCCTCCTCATGGACCAGAAGGTCATCGCGGGCGTCGGCAACGTCTACCGCGCCGAGGTGCTCTTCCGGCACGGCATCGACCCGTACACCCAGGGCAAGGACATCGGGCCCGAACAGTGGACGGCGATCTGGGGCGACCTGGTCGTCCTGATGCGCGAGGGCGTGCGCCTCAACCGCATCGACACCGTCAGGCCCGAGCACATGCCGGAGGCGATGGGCCGCCCGCCGCGCGTCGACGACCACGGCGGCGAGGTGTACGTGTACCGCAGGGCCACGATGCCCTGCCACATCTGTGGCGGCGAGATCCGCACCGCCGATCTCGCCGCCCGCAATCTCTTCTGGTGCCCCGGCTGCCAGCGACCGGCGTCCTGAGCCCCCGCGGGCGGCATGTCTGAGATCATGACTCGACCGCATCGCCATTCAATGGGGGACCCATGTTCAATTTCGAGACCAGCTGGATAAACGGGCCGGTCGCCATCGTGATCGGCGTGCTGTTCGTCGCCGTCTTCCTGCTGCCGTCCCTCATCGCGTTCAACCGGGGCGTCGAGCTCCGTTGGGTGATTCTCGTCATCAACCTCTTCCTCGGCGCCTCGTTCATCGGCTGGCTGGTCGCCCTCTACCTGGCGACCCGCAAGCCGAAGCCGTCACTGGGAATGACCCTTTAGAGACAGTTAGAACCCGTGCGGCAGCCACGGCGCCACGTCCGACCCGAAGGCCAGAGACGCCTCGGCCAGCGCGCCCGGGCGCAGTTCACGTACCCGCCCCGCGGCCGCCAGTGACATCAGGGAGAAGCCGCCGAGGTAGGCCGAGCCCAAGTCCCGTACGGACAGGGCGAGATCGGCATCGTCTTCGGTGCGCTCGCAGATCGCGCCCTTCAGGTCACCCTTGAGCCGCCAACGACCCTCGTTCCAGGGGCAGAAGGCGTCCTCGACGTCCAACACCAGGTTCACCGGCGCCCGGTACGTGCGCGCCTCGAGCGCGGCCCCCACCTCCACCAGGCGTACGTGGAGCGAGTCCCGCACCTGGATCTGGCAGCGCCGCATGTCCGAGACGAGGTGGAGCACGGCGTCGTCCACCGGGCGGCTGTGCGCCTCGACCGTCGACGTCAGGTCGATGCCGAAGAGGAAGCGCCACAGCGCCGCGTTCGCCGCCGGGTCGACGGCTTCGAGATCACGCAGCCGGACCGTACCCTTGGGGCCCGCCATGGCCCAGTCGGGCTTCACGCTGTAGCGCGCGTACCCGACCAGCTCCCCGTCGCGCTCGGCGACCACACACTGCAGCGCAGACGCACCGTGCCGTTCGCTCTCCGGGTCGAGCAGGCCGAGCCGTTCCCAGCCGGGCTGCCTGGCCAGCATCCCGGGCCGCTCGCTCACCCGCCGTGCGTACAGCGCCTCGCAGGCCTCGTGGACGTCGGCGGGCTTGGCGTACCGAAGGCGTACGTCATCGGTGCCTGTCGGCACCGTCAGACGTACGCGTGCCGTGTCGATCTCGGCCGTCATCGCCTGCGTCGCCGCGCCGTACCCGAACCGTCCGTAGATGTCGGGCTCGGAGGCGGTGAGCACGGCAAGAGAGTCGCCCTTCGCGCGTACGTCGTCGAGCTGGCGCCGCATCATCGACGTCAGGATTCCCTGCCGTCGGTGCGTCGCCGCGACGCTGACCATCGTCACTCCGGCCGCGTCCACCAGGGAGCCGCCCGGCACGGAGAGGCGGAAGCTGAACGCTCCGGTCGTGCCGACGCAGGCCTCGCCCTCCCAGGTGCCGAAGAAGCGGTCGAACTCGGTCAGCGAGTTCCAGAGCTCATGCTCCTCCTTCGCCTCGGCGACGCCGCCGAAAGCGACCTCCAGCGTGCCGTAGTACTCGTCCCAGTCCTGCTGGCGCAACTGGCGCAATTCCGTCGTCATATGCCATGCCTACCAGGCAGAAGCGGCCGGAGCGACAGGATTTCCGCGCGCCGGGCGCGTGCCACTGAAGGGGGACAACCGGTACCTCCCGTGCGAAGTGCCTGGCCCGGTGGATAGGGTCCGGGAGCAATGGCAGGCAGGCGAGCGGAAGCCGAGACGTTTACAGCCCGGTTGAAGAAGCGGATCCACCGGGCTCGCATAGGGCTGCGCAAATCCGGGGTCGACTACTTCAGGGGTGACGGCTCTGACTGGGTCGCGCTCGCGGGCCTGCTCGTCACCATCCCGGTGATCGCGTTCTGCACCATCGCCAACAACGTCTGGTGCGCACCCTCCACGCTCGTCCTGCCCATCGTGGCCGGCGGCCTGCTCCTGCGGCCCTCCAGCCTGCTCGGCCTGTACGCGACGGCCGCCGCCGCGCTCATCGTGGAGTCCGTCCAGCTCGGCCCGTACACGCAAGGGCCGTCGCGGGTCACACCCGGAGTGGTCCTTGTCGTCGCGGCCTGCGGCTTCTTCGGGCTTGTCATCGCGCAGTTCCGCAGCCGGGTCGGTGTGCCGTGGCGCGGGGGCGGAACAATGCTCTTCGACCTGCGTGAACGTATCCGCGTACAGAGCAAGCTGCCGAAGCTTCCCCCGGGCTGGCACCGCGAGATGGCACTGCGGCCCGCGGGCGGCCAGTCCTTCTCGGGCGACTTCGTGGTCGCGGCCCGCACGAACGGCGGCCGCACCCTGGAGATCGTCCTCACGGACGTCTCGGGCAAGGGCATGGACGCGGGGTCCCGCGCCCTGCTCCTGTCGGGCGCCTTCGGCGGCCTGCTCGGCTCGCTGCCGCCGCACGCGTTCCTGACCGCCGCCAACGGCTACCTCCTGCGCCAGGACTGGGACGAGGGCTTCGCGACCTCGATCCATCTGGTCCTCGACCTGGAGACCGGCGACTACGAACTCTTCACGGCGGGCCACCCGCCGGGTCTCCAGCTCAGCGCGGGCAGCGGCCGCTGGGAGGAGAAGGCCGCGGAGGGCCCGCTCCTCGGTGTCTACGACGGGGCGCAGTTCGACCCGGTGAAGGGCTCTCTGCGCCCCGGCGACGTCCTGATGCTGTTCACCGACGGCATCGTCGAGGCCTCCGACCGCGACATCAGCGAGGGCATCGACCGCCTCACCGGGGAAGCCGACCGCTATGTGGCGGGCGGCTTCCACGGTGCCGCGTGGCATCTGATCGAGGCGGTCGCGAAGGACGTCAACGACGACCGTGCGCTGCTTCTGATCTGCCGGGACCCCTCACCGGGCGCCTGACAGTTCAGGCTCCGGCTCCGGTTCGGGGGCCGCGTCGCGTCCGCCCGGCAGTATCCGGGCCAGCCAGTGCGACCGTCCCGCCGCGAGCGGACCGAGCACCGCGAGCAGCAGCACGTACCCCGCGATGAAGGGGGACAGGCGTTCGTCGAGTCCCGCGGTGGCCGCCATGGTCGCCAGGATCAGGGCGAACTCGCCGCGCGCGAGCAGGGTGGTGGAGATGTTCGCCGCGGGTCCTGCCCCGAAGCCGTAGATACGTGCCGCGCCGAGTCCGGCGAGGACGTTCATGAGCAGCGTCACCGCCACGGCGGCGAGCACGGGCCAGAGCACCACGGGCAGGTCACCGGGGTCGATCGAGAGCCCGAAGGCGAAGAAGAAGATCGCCCCGAACGCGTCCCGCAGGGGGTGCACGAGCTTGCGGACGCGCTCGCCGGACGCCGTGCTGCCCACCATCAGACCGACCATGAACGCGCCGATCGCGTCCGCGACCCCGAACCACTCCGAGACCCCGGCGACGAAGACCGCGGCTCCGAGGAAGGAGATGACGAGCAGCTCGTCGTCACGGGTGTCCATGAGCCGTCCGACGACCTTGGTGCCGAAGCGCGCCACGAGGGCGAGAAGCAGCAGGAAGCCGAACGCCTTGCCGCCGTCCATGACGGCCGCCGCAAGACTGTCGGCGCCGGACAGGACGGGCTGCAGTGCCGCCAGATAGAGCGCGAGGAAGATGTCCTCGACGACGATGATGCCGAGGATCGGCTTCGTCTCCGGATTGCCGAGCCTGCCGGTGTCGACGAGCACCTTGGTGACGATCGCCGACGACGAGATGCCGAGCACCCCGGCGAGGACCAGAGCCTCGGAGGTGCCCCAGCCGAGGGCGAATCCGAAGCCGAGGCCGGCGCCGACGTTCAGCAGGAGATACGTCCCCCCGGCGAGGGCCATCTTGCGGCCGCCCGTCTTGAGGTCGTCCATGTGGAACTCGAGGCCCAGGTAGAAGAGCAGGAGCACCAGGCCGAGCGCCGAGAGCATCTCCAGGTCGTGGGGGTCGGAGAGCAGGACCACGCCGGGAGTGTGAGGGCCGAGAAGGATCCCGGCCAGGATGAAGAGCGGGATGGTGGGGAGGCCGATACGGCCGCCAAGTCGGGCGAGCACGGCGGCGGCGAGAAAGGCGCCGCCCATGGCTATCAGGGTGTCTGCGTGTCCGATGGGCCCGTTCCTCCTGGTAGTCGGCGACGCACCCACCGCGCACGGATGGCAAAGGGAGCGTCAAGAACGCGTCAATAGTTAGCTTACCAAACGATCTGTGCGATGCCTGGCCGCGCCGATTCCCCGCCTCCTGCGGGGGCTAACCCCACCCCCGATTCGCCGGGGGACCTCATGGTTCACAGCGCCCCCGAATCCGTACGTTCGAGACATCGATCAGGGGTGTACGTACGGAAGGCGGACGGGACGATGGGGCTGCGGCGCAAGAAGCGATCCGAAGCGGGCGAACAGTTCGAAGCGGGCGAACAGTTCGACGGGTTCGACGGGAGAGTGGTGCCCCCGATGCCCGCCGGTGCGCCCCGCGGCGCCGCCGTGGCCGTCGAAA
Organism: Streptomyces sp. NPDC056486; assembly: GCF_042795295.1. Taxonomy (NCBI): domain Bacteria; kingdom Bacillati; phylum Actinomycetota; class Actinomycetes; order Kitasatosporales; family Streptomycetaceae; genus Streptomyces; species Streptomyces sp. NPDC056486. The sequence goes on along the minus strand of NZ_JBHTSF010000229.1, from coordinate 6,177 downwards.
TGCGCGGCGTACGCCGCAGGTACGGCAGGGGCTCCGGCGCCGTGCACGCACTCGGCGGCATCGACCTCGCCCTGGAGCGCGGCAGCTTCACCGCCGTCATGGGCCCGTCGGGCTCCGGCAAGTCCACCTTCCTGCAGTGCGCCGCCGGACTCGACAGGCCCAGCGAGGGCACGGTGCGCCTGGGCGGCACGGAGATCACCTCCATGAGCGAGAACAAGCTCACCGCGCTGCGCCGCACCCGCCTCGGCTTCGTCTTCCAGGCCTTCAACCTGCTGCCCTCGCTGACCGTCGAGCAGAACGTGGTCCTGCCGATGCGCCTCGCGGGCCGGCGCCCCGACCGCCGCAGGGCGGCCGATGTCCTCGCCCGCGTCGGGCTCGGCAGCGACAAGCACAAGCGCCGCCCCGGCGAGCTCTCCGGAGGCCAGCAGCAGCGCGTCGCGATCGCCCGCGCCCTGGTCACGGACCCGGACGTGATCTTCGCCGACGAACCGACGGGCGCCCTGGACACCAGGACGGCCGCCGAGATCCTCACCCTCCTGCGTTCCGCCGTCGATGGCATGGGCGCCACGGTCGTCATGGTCACCCACGACCCGGCCGCCGCGGCCTACGCGGACCGGGTGCTCTTCCTCGCGGACGGCGTGATCGTGGACCGCCTGGAGCGCTCGTCGGCGGCGCAGATCGCGGCCCGTCTGACGACGCTCACGGCACCGGCGTACGCGACGGCGGCGGCGTAGCCCCACACCTGAGCCCCACACCTGAGCCCCACACCTGCGCCCCGCCCTCACACCGACTCCGGAGAATCCCCATGCCCAACGGCATCGCCCGCGCCGCCGTCCGCTTCAAACCGGCCGCCTTCGTGGGCACGTTCGTCGCGTTGATGATGGCCGCGATGATCGTGTCCGCCTGCGGCATCCTCCTGGAGACGGGTGCCCGGGCATCGGTGCCGCCCACCCGGTACGCCGACGCCCCCGTGGTGGCCGCGGCACGGCAGACGGCCCACTTCGTCACGGGCAGCGGCGACAGCCGGTCGGAGTCGGACACGCCGCTGCCCGACAAGGCCCGGATCGACAACTCCCTGGTGAAGAAGGCCGGTTCGGTGCCCGGCGCCCGTGCCGCCGTCGCGGACGTCACCTTCCCCGTGCGGGCCGGGAACAAGAGCGTCACCGCGCACGGCTGGGGCTCCACGGCCTTCACCGGCGAGAAGCTGACCGCGGGCCGCGCCCCGCAGCCCGGCGAGGTCGTCCTCGCGGCGCGCGGCGCGTCCGTCGGCGAACGCACCACGCTCACCACGGCGGACGGCCCACGCGACTTCCGCGTCTCCGGAACGGTGAAGGCCCCGAACACCCCGAATGCCCAACAGGACGCACCCACCGCCTGGTTCACCGACTCCGAAGCCGTACGCCTCTCCGGCCACCCCGGCCGCGTCGACGCCATCGCCGTCCTGCCCAAGGACGGCGTCACGGACGACGCCCTCAAGTCCCAGGTGGCACACGCCGTCGGCGGCAAGGCCGACGTCCTCACCGGCGACGACCGCAGCGCGGCCGAGGGCTCCGAGCTCGCCTACGCCAAGGAGATGCTCACCGGGCTCGGCGGCTCCTTCGGCGGCATCGCCACCGTGGTCGCCATGTTCACCGCCGCGGGCACCGTGGCGCTCTCCGTCGGCCAGCGGGCCCGCGAGTACGCGCTCCTTCGGGCCATCGGTACGACGCCTCGCCAGATCCGCCGCACCATCGCCACGGAGGCCCTGCTCGTCGCACCCCTCGCGGGAGCGGTGGGCGTGCTGCCCGGAATCGCGCTGGCCGACTGGTGGTTCGGGCAACTGAAGGAGAGGGGCGCGATCCCGCAGGCCCTGAACCTCTCGGTCTCCTTCATCCCCCTCGTCTCGGCCGTCGGCATCGCCGTGATCACCGCGCTGTTCTCCGGCTACCTGGCGGCCCGCCGCCCCTCCCGCATCAAGCCGGGCCAGGCCCTGACCGAGTCCTCGGTGGAACGCCTGCGACCCGGCTGGATCCGTACGCCCCTGGGCATCGCGGCGGCCGTCGGCGGCTGTGTCCTGTCCAAGGTCGCCTCCTCCATGACGGGCGACGACGCGGCCAACGTGGCGCTCGGCATCGTCATGCTGTTCATGCTCGCCGTGGCCCTGCTCGGCCCGCTGGTCGCCCGCGGCTGCGCAGCCCTGTTCGGACTTCCGCTGCGCGGCGCGAGCGCGTCCGCCTCGCTCGCGGTGGCCAACTCCCGTACGAACGCCCGTCGTCTCGCCTCGGCGATCACCCCGATCGTCCTCGCGATGGCGTTCTCGTCGACCCTCGTCTTCATGCACACCAGCGAGGACCGGGTCGCCGCCGACCAGCAGCGCGAGGGCATCACGGCGGACCACATCGTCTCCGCGTCGGGAGCGGGAGCGACCGCCGACGGGGTGAGGAGGGCAGGTCAGGCCCACGGAGTCACATCGGCCGTAGGCCTCCTGAAGACCTCCGTCCTGGTGCCGGTGGGCTCGGGCGGCGACCGCTGGCTGGAGTCGGCGTCGACGCAGGGCGTGACGGGCGCATCGCGTGACCTGGCCAAGGTCCAGGACCTGGACGTCAGGACGGGCACGATGGCCTCGCTCGGCAGGGGCGAGATCGCGGTGGACGCGAAGCTCGCGGACTCCGCGCACGTGAAGACGGGCGAGCACATGGCCCTGCGCCTGCCCGACGGCACGAAGACGTCACCGAAGGTGGTCGCCACGTACGGCCGCGGCCTCGGCCTCTCCCAAATCACGTTCCCCTCGGCGGACTTGAAGCAGCACGTGACCTCGTCCTTCTCCTCGGAGATCTGGACGAAGGGCGAGGCATCGCAGGCCCTCACCGCGCTCGGCACGCTCCAGGACCGCGACGACTACGCCACCGCGCAGTCCACGGACCGTGCGGTCAACGGCTGGGCGAACAAGATGATGGCGGCCGTACTCGGCGGGTTCGCGGCGGTCGCCGCGGCCAACACCCTGGTCATGACGGTCCTGGACCGCCGCCGCGAGCTCGGCACACTGCGCCTGATCGGCACCACCCGGCGCCAGGTGATGCGGATGGTGCGCTGGGAGGCGCTGCTCGTCGCCTGCGCGGGCATCATGATCGGCTCGGCGATCGCGCTGGCGACGCTGGTCCCCATGATGAACGGCCTGACGGGCGAGTCGCCGTACATCCCGCCGCTCCTGTACGCATCCTTCGCGGGCGCGGCACTGACACTGGGCCTCGCGGCAACGGCGCTGCCGGCGAGGGCGGCGCTGCGGGAGAGGGGCTGAAGGAATTAGCCCGTCCGGCGTTTGAGGACGAACGCGGCGAAGCCGGTGATGACGGCAACCACAAGGCACAGGGCCCCCGGGCCGAGCGGCCCGCGGCGGAGCCGCCAATTGATGCAGTCGGGAAGGGGCGGGGTTGGGGAAGATTCCCGCATGAACCCCAACCCCAACCCCACCCCCAACCCCAACCCCCACCACCTAACCCTCCCCGAAGTGGAAGCGGTAGCCCGCCAAGCCCACGCCACCCAGAAGGACAAAGCGGGCCGCCCCTACACAGAGCACCTGCAAGCCGTGGCGAACGGAGTAAGGGCCCGAGGCGGCTCGCCAGAACAGATCGCCGCGGCCTGGCTCCACGACGCCATCGAGGACAACGCCCTCACCGAGCAGTGGCTGCGGGACGCGCGCCTCACCCCACGTACGAAGGACATCGTGCGGGCCCTCACCAAGCACCCGGGTGAGCCCCCGGAGACGTACGCCCGACGCATCCTCACCACCCCCGGCGCCCGCCTGGTGAAGCAGGCGGATCTGGCCCACAACGCAAATCCGGCCCGTCTAGCAGAGCTAGACGGGCCGACCCGCACTCGCCTCACGGCGAAATACGCCAACATGCACGCCCTATTGGGCCTTGAACCACCGGGCTAGGAAGAGGACTTGGCCCGCTCCCGAGCCAGCGCCGCAGCATCCCGCTTGAACGCCCACTCCATCTTCGGCTCCATGGCGAAGCGGAACATCCGCTGCACCGGAGGCGTACAGAGAAGCGTCACCACCGTCCCGGCCGCCAACGACACGCCCACCTGGCCGACAGGCGTGTGTACCCAGTCGTGGTCGAACCAGCCCCAGAAGCGCGACCCCTTGGCGAGGAAGCCGTGCAGCAGGTAGCCGTACAACGTGCCGGCGCCGAGCACCGTGAACCACATCTTGCGACGCGGAACCCACGCGAAGAAGCACGCGGTGAGGACGACGGAGCAGCCGAACAGCGCCAGCGTCATCACGACACCGGCCCACCACGGAGCGCCCAACTCCTGCGCGCTGTCCCGGCGGTAGAACCACGCGGAGGTCATCCGCGGACCGGCCCAGTACGCGAGGAGCAGCGCGCTCGCGAAGATGGGGATGGAGAGCAGCCGCACCTCGCGGCGCCGCACCAGCTGGAAGTACTCGGGCTTCATGAAGAGGCCGAGCACGAAGAACGGCAGGAACTGCAGCACCCGCTGCAGATCGAGGTCGTCGCCGATGTCCGGCGAGACCGAGGCGAGCACCGCGATGGCGAGCGCCAGCGGTACCGGCCAGCGGACCAGCTTCCACAGCGGAGTCGTCAGACGCCAGACGAAGAGCGCGACCAGGAACCAGGTGAGGTACCAGGGGTCGAGCAGACTGATCGGCTGCGTCGGATCGTCGTCCGCGTAGCGCTTGAAGAAGGTGTACGCGACTTCGAAGATGACGTACGGCACAGCGATGCCGGTCACCAGGCGCTTGAGGCGGTCGGACCGCATGTCGAAGCTGCGCGAGAAGTAGCCGGAGATGAGGATGAACGCCGGCATGTGGAAGGCGTAGACGGTCATGTACAGCGCCTCTGCGGCGCGGCTGCCGTCCGTCAACGGCTCCCAGGCGTGCGCCATCGCGACCAGGACGATCGCCAGGTACTTGGCGTTGTCGAAGAAAGAATCGCGTTGTTTGGCGGACTGACCGGTGGAAACAGGTCTGTCTGAGGTGGAACCGGGGTGGCCCGTGGAGCCTGAGTGGCCAGTGGGGCTTGAGTGACCCGTGGAGCCGGGTCGAGCGGTGGTGCCGGCCGGGGCGTGGGGAACGGACGCGGCCATGGTGGACTGGGGGACGCGGGGGCCAGGGACTCCCTCTGCCGGCACATGTGCCGGGGGGAGCGGCGCCCGGTGGCGGCCGTGCGGTTGAACCGAGTTCGTCACAGGCCCTCCCACCAAGAGCTAGGTGAGACGACCCGGGACCGCACTGCGCTTGCGGGGATGGTGGCAGCGTGGAACATCTGAGGCACCCTAGCGTCGCTTGCGTGTATTCGTAAAACCCTCAACTCGCCTGTCATACCAATCACAGACGGTTCGGGACTATTGATGTCCGAGTACCCAGGAATCGCGAGAGTCGACATGGAGATTCACCTCCTGTCACCCTCGATACAGGGGACAAACCCCGGACACAATGTCCGTTACGTCACATCTAATCCCCCTTAAACGTTGCATAACGCCCGCAGGCGACTCTGGCGAAATGTCCACTTGATTGGCCCTTTGTGGCGCTGGTGATGTGTGTCCGGCAACAATTCGAATTTCTGGCGAACGAGATGTGTGGCGATGGAAACGATCAAGCCGAATTAGTGGTCACGCGCGGGCTTCGAATTGCCGTGCGGGAGCGCGATGTTCAGACGCCCCAAGGGCGCCCCCGTGCACGGGGCCCACTCGGGGCACGTCAGGCCTTGGCCGACGATGTGTCACCGGCCGCATATGGACGGCGCGTTGGTGGCACGATGGTCCTGGCGGGGGTGTGCGAGGTCGTACCCCCCGGGCCGGGGAGAGACCGACCTAGGGTGTGATCAGTGTGGCCATTTCGCTGTCAGTGGTGTTGCTGTTGGCGATCATCCTCATCGTGCTGATCCGCGGAGGATCGCTCAAAGCGGGGCCCGCGATCGTCGCGGTGTTGTTCGGGTTCTTCCTCGCCTCAACTGGAATGGCCCCTTCCATAAATCGCTTCCTCAATGAGCTGGCGGAGACCATCAACTCGATCAGCTTCTGAACGGCGCGGCGGCCCGCCGCGATCTGAAACCGGTCAACCTGCCCGCGCGGCCGGGGCTCTCGTCGGCGACCCCTGTGGTGCCTTCGACGGGGCCCGCGCTCCGCATGCCCCGTGAACGCAGAAAAGCCTCCGGCCCGGTTCCGAGGAAC
>NZ_JBHTSF010000228.1:0-11616 GCF_042795295.1 Streptomyces sp. NPDC056486 | reverse complement strand
CCATCGACGTCATCCCGGTCGACGGTCAGGTCATCGGCGAAGTGCCGGTCGCCGGTGGCGTCGGGCACGTACTTCACGGTGACAACGATCCTCAAACTCACGCCGGCTCTCCTACCTGATGTTGTTCGTCATGACGACGGTATGGCACTCAGTACCCCCTGTAAAGGTACGTAGTGCCAGATAGGCCTTCACGGTGCTACGTTCCCCGCATGACTGAGGCGCGCGGACCAGCGAAGAAGGCCCCCATGCGGGAGGTGCTCGCCACGGCGGCGTTCCAGTTGTTCCTGGAGCGGGGCTTCGAGCAGACCACGGTGGACGACATCGTGGCGCGGGCCGGAGTCGGGCGGCGCTCCTTCTTCCGGTACTTCCCGTCCAAAGAGGATGCGGTCTTCCCCGACCACGAGAGCTGCCTGGCCGACATGACGGCGTTTCTCGACGCGGCCGACGGTCACGATCCGGTGGACGCCGTGTGCGACGCGGCCCGGATCGTGCTGCGCATGTACGCCACGAACCCGGAGTTCTCCGTCCAGCGTTACCGCCTCACGCAGGAGGTGCCCGGCCTGCGCACGTACGAACTCTCCGTGGTGCGCCGCTACGAACGCACCATGGCCGGCTACCTCCGCCGCCGCTACGCCGAGGACGAGGACGGCTCCCTGCGCGCCGAGGTGATCGCCGCCGCCGTGGTCGCGGCGCACAACAACGCCCTGCGCTCCTGGCTGCGTTCGGGCGGCGACGGCGACGCCGAGACCGCGGTGGACCACGCGCTCGAACTCGTGCGGAACGGGTGGGGGAGCGCCGCCACCGGCGAGAACGCTGCCGCTGACGTCGACGACGATGTCGTCGTCATGGTGGTCTCCAAGCGCGCGCCCATGTGGCGCGTGGTGCAGCGCGTCGAGTCGGCCCTCGGTCAGGACTGAATCAGGGCAGGACTGAGCAAGGCCAGGACTGAGTTAGTTGCACTCAGTACCTTTACCTTCTGGCACTCAGTGCCATATGGTGCGGATGCGTCGACGCCGAGCGCGGCGCATCCGAGCCGAATGCAGGGGGTCGAGACGTGTCCCAGCAGGAATTGAGCGTCGCGCCGACAGAGCACGAGCGAACCGGCCTGATCTACCACCGCTGCCGATGGTGCGGCACCGCGTCCTTCCGGCGCATGCTGTGTCCGGTGTGCGCGTCCAGCGATCTGGTGGCCGAACAGAGCGACGGCGAGGGCGTCGTCGTACAGTCCAGCGTGGTCAACCGCTACACAGGGACCGCACGCAACGAGTCCCTCGTCCGTTTCCCCGAAGGGTTCGTGTTCCGCTGCCGTGTCGTGGGTGCCTCGCCGCATCTCGTGTGGGTCGGCGCGCGCGTGCGGCCCGTGGCCGGGTCCGGTCCGGAGACCGGGGAGGCCGTCTTCGAGCTCTGCGAGACACACACGAGCGCCGACTGGTAGTGCTTCCGGGTAGTGCTTCGGATCAGTTGACGCTCAGTTGACGCCCCGCTCGCGCCTCTCCCAGTAGGGGTCGCGCAGCTTGTACTTCTGGAGTTTTCCGGTGGCCGTGCGGGCCAGTTCGTCGCGGAACTCCACCGAGGTCGGCGCCTTGAAGCCGGCGAGGTGCTCCTTGCAGTGCCGGATGAGCTCCTCTTCCGTGGCGCGGGCGCCGGAGGCGAGGACGACAAGGGCCTTGATGGTCTCGCCCCACTTCTCGTCCGGCACCCCGATGACCGCGACCTCGGCGACCGCGGCATGGCTGAACAGCACGTCCTCCACCTCGATCGAGGACACGTTCTCACCGCCGGTGATGATGACGTCCTTCTTGCGGTCACTGATCGTCAGATGGCCGTCGGCGCCGATCGAACCGCCGTCGCCCGTGTGGAACCAGCCGCCTTCCAGAGCCTGGGCGCTCTCCTGAGGCTGCTCCCAGTACCCCTCCAGGATCACGTTCGAGCGGGCGAGGACCTCACCCTCGTCCGACGTGCGCAGCGTGACGCCCAGGGCGGGGGCGCCGGCCTGGACCAGCTTCTCCGCGCGCTGCTGCGAGCTGAGGTCGTCCCACTCGGCGCGGGTGCGGTTGATGGTGAGCAGGGGAGAGGTCTCGGTGAGCCCGTAGATCTGGATGAACTCCCAGCCCAGCTCCGTCTCGACCTGCTCGACCGTCTTGGTGGGCGGCGGAGCTCCCGCGACGATGATGCGCACCCGGTCCCGGCCCGGGATCTCCCCGTCCCACGACCGCGCGGCGGCAAGCACCGCGTTGACCACCGCGGGCGCCGCGCACATGACCGTGACCCCGTGCTCGGCCACGCGGCGCAGGATCTCCGCGCCGTCCACCTTGCGCAGCACGATGTGGCGCGCACCCATGCCGGACATCGCGAACGGCATGCCCCAGCCGTTCGCGTGGAACATCGGCAGGGTGTGCAGATAGACGTCCCGGTCCGTGACCCCGGCGTGCAGCGCGAACGTCAGGGCGTTCACCCAGATGTTGCGGTGCGTGATCTGTACGCCCTTGGGGCGCGCGGTCGTTCCACTGGTGAAGTTGATGGTCGCGGTGGCGTTCTCGTCGTGCTGCCAGGGCTCGGGCTCGGTGTCGAACCGGTACAACTCCGAGTCGGCCTCTGCCCCGAGCGTGTAGCGGTGCTTGCAGACCACCCCCGAGAGGCGGTCCTCCAACTCGGGGTCGACCAGCAGGACGCTCGCGCCCGACTGGCCGACGATGTAGCTCACCTCTTCGGCCGAGAGGCGGAAGTTGACGGGCACGAGGACCCGGCCGTGGCCGCTCACGCCGAAGAACGACGTCAACAGCCGTGCGCTGTTGGGCGAGACCACCGCAACCCGTGCGCCGTGCGGCACCCCGAGCGCGTCGAGCCCGGCGGCCTGGGCCCGGGCCAGCTCACCCACGCGCCGGTAGGTGAGCTCCCGCCAGGGCTCGGCCGGCTGATCGGGCTCGTCGACGATGCCGACCCGGTCCCCGTATACGGTCGTGGCGCGGTCCAGAAAATCAAGGGCCCCGAACGGGACGAACATCCTGGCCTCCCGAAGCTCAGTCGATGTACGTCGCCTATCCGACCATGCCTCACGGGAAACCGGGCCCCCGGCGCCGTCCCCTTACCTGACCTCCTCCGGCGCTTCCTGAAGCCGCCGCAAAGACGTCACCAGCTGATCCACCTCCTCGGACGTGTTGTAGAGCGCGAGTGACGCGCGGGCTGCCGACTCCAGGCCGTAGTGGGCGAGCGCGGGCTGGGCGCAGTGGTGGCCCGCGCGGATGGCGATGCCGTCGCGGTCGAGCCAGTCCGCGATGCCGGCCGGGTCCTGGCCCGCGAGCGTGAACGTGAGGACCGCGATCCGCTCGGGCGCCGAGCCGAGGACCTCCAGGCCCGGCACCGTGGAAAGTGCCTGCTGCGCGTACGTCATGAGCGCGCTCTCGTACGCGGCCACGGCCTCCCGGTCGAAGGACGTGAACCAGTTCAGCGCGGCAAGGAGGCCCACCACGCCCGAGATGTGGCCCGTGCCGGCTTCCAGGAGGTGCGGGACCGGCGCGAACGTGGTCCGTGAGAAGTCGACCGACTCGATCATGTTGCCGCCGCCCTGCCACGGCCGCATGGACCGCAGGATCTCCGGCTTCGCGTAGAGCGCGCCGATGCCCGTCGGGGCGAAGAGCTTGTGCCCCGAGAAGGCGTAGAAGTCGGCGTCCAGGTCCTGCACGTCGACCGGGAAGTGCGCGACGGCCTGCGCCCCGTCCACCAGGACCTTGGCGCCGTAGCGGTGGGCGAGTGCGGTCATCTCCTTCACGGGTGGGACGGTGCCGAGCACGTTCGACGCGTGGCTCACGGCGACGAGCTGCGTGCGGGACGAGAGGAGATCGGCGTAGGCGTCCTGGTCGATCGCTCCCTCGGGAGTGAGGGGGATCGGGACGACCCTGGCGCGGGTCTCCTTCGCGATCAGCTGCCAGGGGACGATGTCGGAGTGGTGTTCGAGGACGGCCACCAGAATGTCGTCCCCGGGACCGAGGTTGGCCCGCCCCCAGCTCTGGGCGACCAGGTTGATGGCCTCGGTCGTGCCGCGTACGAAGACGATGTCGTCCGGCGACCCGGCCCCCAGGAACTCCGCGACCGCGGACCGCCCCGCCTCGTACATCTGCGTCGCCTCGCGCGCCATGGTGTGCGCGCCCCGGTGGATGTTGGAGTTCGCGGCGCCGTAGTAGGCGCCGAGCGCCTCGATGACCTGGCGCGGCTTCTGCGTGGTGGCGCCGTTGTCGAGCCAGACGAGGGGATGGCCGTTGACGGTGCGGTGCAGGATCGGGATGTCCCGGCGGGCCGACTCGGGGGAGAACCCGGGTGGTTGGAGCTGCGGGAGCGCGCCCGCGCCGGGGGCGGCGGCCGGGGGAGCCGAGTCTGCGGGGGCTGAATCTGCGGAGGCCGGGTCTGCGGAGGCCGAGTTGGCGGGGACCGTCGGCAGCACCGCCGTCGAGCCCGGCACTGCCGTCACACCCGCACCGGAGAGGCCCGGCACACCTGGAACGCCAAGACCTCGCGCCGTGACGTCAGGAATAGTCATGGTAGTTCGACACCTCGACGTTCTGCAGGACGGCGATGGCGTCCTCGACCAGGACCGCCGTGTTGAAGTACGCCGTCATCAGGTACGACGTGATGCCCTTCTGGTCGACCCCCATGTTCCGCATGGACAGGCCCGGTTCGACCTCGTCCGCGACGCCCGCGGGACGAAGGCCCACCACTCCCTGCTCGGCCTCGCCCGTCCGCATCAGCAGGATCTCGGTGGTGCCCGTCCCGGCGCCCATGCCGCCCGAGAACGGCACCTTGTCCGACGGGAGCAGCGGGACGCCGCGCCACGTCAGAAGCGGGCTGCCGAAGCGGTTGTCGATCACCGGGGGTACGCCCCGCCGGGTACATTCGCGGCCGAAGGCGGCGATCGCCCTGGGGTGGGCCAGGAAGAAGCCGGGCTGCTTCCAGACCCGGGTCAGGAGCTCGTCCAGATCGTCGGGGGTGGGCGCACCGGTGCGTGCCTGGACCCGCTGACCGGCGGAGACGTTGTGGAACAGGCCGTGCTCCGGGTGGTTGAGGAGCGAGGACTCCTGCCGTTCCCGCAGCGCCGCGATGGTGAGGTTGGACTGTGCGCGGGTCTGGTCGATGGGCCCGTTGTAGAGGTCGGCGACCCGTGTGTGCACGCGGAGCACCGTCTGCGCGAGCGTCATGTGGTACTCACGCGGCGCGTCCTCGTAGTCGACGAACGTCCCCGGCAGGTCCGGCTCCCCGACATGCCCCGCGCTCAGGTCCACCGGCACCTCGGCGCCGGGCGTCATGGCTTGTCCTGCGCAGTACGCGGTGATCGCACCGCCCAATACCTCGTCCCGGTCGGCGAGCCCCGCAAGTGCGCTGCGGTCCGCGCAGAGCGCCACCCCCGGGGTGAGCGCCTTGACGCGGTACGGCATCGCGTCGGTCCGTGTCCACGCGCCGAGGTCGAAGAACTGCCCGTCGCCGATGACTTCGAGCAGCGCGTCCTCGCCGTACCGCCCGGTCACCCGCTTCTCGGCCCTGCCCCGCACGACCACCCACAGCCGGTCGGCGGGGTCGCCCTCCTGGGCGAGGACCTGTCCGGCCTCGAAGGTGACCTCGGTGAAGGCGCCGGCCAGCTCCGCGAGCAGCGCGTCGTCGGCGTCACGGAGGTAGGAGACCTCGCGTAAGTCGCCCGGCACGATGTGCTGACAGCCGCTCTCCTCGTACGTGGTGATCCGGTCGTCCCCGAGCACGAACGTCCGGCGGCGGTTCACCCGGTAGGTGCCCGACTCGACGTCCACCCAGGGCAGGGCGCGCAGCAGATAGCGCGGGGTGATGCCGCGCATCTGCGGAGTGGTCTTGGTGGTCGTGGCCAGTTGCCGTGCGGCATCCGGGCCGAGTGCGAGCCGGTCGTTCACTGGAACCTCCTGGAAGAACGGTCTTTCCTGGCTGCCGTGATGGCGTTCGGCGCCGATCGTCTTCTCGTTGTTCCATGGCCGCAAGTGATGTTTTTTCAGGGCTGATCGGGAAAGGGCCGGAAATAGCCTGACAGCCATCCTCCGACCCCGCAGCCCACGCTCCCAGGCCTCTGCCGGGAAGTCCCTGAACGCCGGATATCCGGCTCAAATCATCTCAATACCGGAGCCGAGCACCCCTGAAAGCAGCGCTTATGACTCGGGTAGCGGGACCGGGAGTCGGGAAGGATGGTTCCGGTGCGGCCGGTGATCGTGGACGCATCGGGGCGGGGGACGGTCCCCTCCGGCGTACGAAGGGTGTGGCGATGACGGATTCGGTCCCTGGGCGGCTCACCATCTCGCGGGCGACGCTCGACGACTGGCAGGTCGTCAGCGGATGGGCGGTGGACGAGGGATGGAACCCCGGCCTGCGGGACGGCCCCTGCTTCTTCGCGCAGGACCCCGACGGATTCTTCATCGGCCGTATCGAGGGGCAGCCGGTCTCCGCGATCTCGGTCGTGAACTACGACGAGGTGTACGCCTTCCTCGGCTTCTACCTCGTCCGCCCCGACCTGCGCGGCCACGGCCACGGCCTCGCCACCTGGCGGACGGCCATCGCCCACGCGGGGACCCGCACCGTCGGACTCGACGGCGTGGTCGCCCAGCAGGCCAACTACCGCCGCTCGGGCTTCGAGCTGGCCCACCGCACCGTCCGCTACATGGGCGCCGTACCCGGAGGCGCCCCACGATCCGCACAGATCCTGCCGGTCGAGGCCGCGGGTCTGCGGGCGATCACCGCGTACGACGCCGCGTGCCATCCGGCCGACCGCCCGCGCTTCCTGGAATCCTGGCTCACCGCCCCCGGACACCGCGCGCTGGCCCGCATCGTCGACGGCCGCATCACCGGATACGGCGTGCTCCGCCCGGCCCATGGCGCCCTGCGCATCGGGCCCTTGTTCGCCGATACGCGCGCCGACGCCGACGAGCTCTTCGACGCGCTGACGGCCGAGGCGGACGGCGCGCCCGTCCTCATCGATGTGCCCGAGACCCAGCCGCACGCCGTGGCCCTGGCCGAGGCGCGCGGCATGAAGCCGACGTTCGAGACCGCCCGTATGTACACGGGACCGGTGCGGGAGCAGGCCGAGGGACGGGTCTTCGGCGTGACCACGCTCGAACTCGGCTGACACGCAAGGGCCGGGCCCCTCGGAGCCCGGCCATCCCCCCCCACACACAGCTTCTACGTGATCGTCAGCCTCTTCTTCGCCTTGGCCTCGGAGCTGTTGCCGACGTAGACGTCCACGGCTCCCTCCTCGACACGGAACTCGCCGCTCTCCGCGTTGGTCCAGAACCCGAAGTCATCGGCACCGAGCTGGAAGCGGACCGTCCTCGACTTGCCCGGCTCCAGCGTCACCCGACGGAACCCGCGCAGCTTGCGCACCGGCTGCGTGATGCTCGCCGCGATGTCGTGGATGTACAGCTGGACGACCTCGTCGCCCGCGCGGTCACCCGTGTTGCGGACGGTGACCGAGACCTCAAGGGTGTCGCCCTTGCGCAGCGCCCCCGCCGACACACGGTCGCGGCTGAGCTTCGGCTCACCGATCTCGAAGTCCGTGTACGAGAGCCCGTGGCCGAAGGCGAACTGCGGGTCCGGGGGCAGGTCGAGGTACTTGGACGTGTACTTGTTGTCCGCGTTGTAGGGGCGGCCCGTCGACTCGTGGTTGTAGTGGCAGGGGATCTGGCCGACCGTGCGCGGGAACGAGACGGGCAGCTTGCCGCCCGGATTGACCTTGCCGAACAGCACGTCGGCGATCGCGTTGCCCGCCTCGAGTCCCGGATGCCAGGCCTCAAGAACGGCGGGCGCCGACTTCAGCCAGTCGCCGACGGTCAGCGGGCGCCCGTTGACCAGGACCACCACGAACGGCTTGCCCGTCGAGGCGATCGCCTCGATCAGCTTCTCCTGCCCGCCCGGCAGACTGATGTCGCTGCGCGCCGCCGCCTCACCGCTCATCGCCGGGGGTTCACCGACGACCACGACGGTGACATCGGCGCCCTTGGCCGCGGCGACCGCCGCCGGGATGCCGCCGGTGTCCGTGCCCTCGGGGTCGACGCCCTTCGCGTACGTCACCTTCGCCCGCGGAGCCGCGGCCTTCACCGCGGCGAGGACCTTGCCCGAAGGAAAGTTCTTGGTCGCACCGGGGAACGTCCACGTGCCGAGGAGGTCGTCGGAGTCGCCGAACGGGCCGACGACCGCGATCGACCCGGCCGACTTCTTGAGCGGAAGCGCCTTGCCGTCGTTCTTCAGGAGCACCATCGAGCGGGCGGCGGTCTCGCGGGCGGCCTTGCGGGCGTCGGCGGACGGCTTGGTGATGGCGGCGTCCTCGTCGGCGTACGGATTCTCGAAGAGCCCAAGGGCGTGCTTCAGGCGCAGGATCCGCGTGACCGCCTCATCAAGGCGCTTCTCGCTGATCCTGCCGCTGCTCAGCAGCTTCTTGCCGTACTTGGCGAGGTCCGTGCTCGCCATCTCCATGTCGACGCCGGCGTTCAGCGCGAGGCGGGCCGCGTCGACGCCGTCCTCCGCGAAGCCGTGCGCGACGAGTTCGTCGACGCCGTTCCAGTCGCTGACGACGAAGCCGTCGAAGCCCCACTCCTTGTACAGGATGTCGGTGAGGGTGTGGGAGTTTCCGTGTGCGGGGACGCCGCTGATGGTGTTGAAGGAGGCCATCACCGTGGCCACGCCCGCGTCCAACGCGGCCTTGAACGGCGGCAGATAGTGGTTGCGAAGGCGCGACTCCGACACGTCGACCGTGTTGTAGTCCCGGCCGCCCTCGGCCCCGCCGTACGCGACGAAGTGCTTGGCGCAGGCGGCGATGCGGTCCTTGGCGTCGAGGCCCGAACCCTTCTCGCCCTTGCCGTTCTTCTCGCCCTGGTAACCCTCCACCTTGGCCACGGCGAACGCCGTCGTGAGGTACGGGTCCTCGCCGCAGCCCTCGGCGATCCGGC
This sequence comes from Streptomyces sp. NPDC056486, assembly GCF_042795295.1. Lineage (NCBI taxonomy): Bacteria > Bacillati > Actinomycetota > Actinomycetes > Kitasatosporales > Streptomycetaceae > Streptomyces > Streptomyces sp. NPDC056486. The sequence continues at coordinate 2,671 of NZ_JBHTSF010000228.1, read as the reverse complement.
CCCAGCGCGGCTCGTGCGTGACATCCATCATCGGCGAGAACGTCCAGTGCACGCCGTTCGAGCGGGACTCCCTGGCCGACACCTCGGCGTCCCGCCTCGTGACCTCCGGGTCGAAGCTCGACGCCTGGGCGAGGGGGATCGGGAACGTCGTCCACAGGCCATGGATGACATCGAGTCCGAACAGCAGCGGAATGCCGAGCCGGGACTCCTCCACCGCGATGCGCTGCAGCTCGTTGCTGCTCTTGGCGCCGAAGATGTTCAGGACCGAACCGAGCCGCCCGGCGCGCGCCGCGTCCTCGACATCCTTCGTCTCGCTGCCGCCGGGCCCCGTGCTGACGGCCCACGGAAGCAGCTGCAGCTGCCCCAGCTTCTCTTCGACAGTCATACGGTCGAGCAGCTTCTTGATCTTCGGGTCAAGGGGGCTCGGGCGCTGCGGTGCGGCCTGGGCGATCCCGGTGCCCGCGGTGGCGACCCCGGTGCCCGCGACGGTGAACCCGCCCCCTGCGACAGCGGTGCCGCCGATCGCGGACAGCAGAGTACGCCTTCGTAGCTCTCGCATGTGTTCGCCTTCTCGCATCAGGAAGTCGACAACCTCTGTGATGGCCACAAGAGTTGAAGCGAAAGTACGTTCCTGTTACATGCGGGTCAAGGGATGCGGCAGGGACGCGCGGGGGTCACGTTTTCGGCGCCTCACAGCAAAAGCTTGACCTCAAGGAAACTTGAGGTTCTACCTTCTTCTCATGAGCATGGAAACGACAGCCTGGATGCAGCTGCACAGCGTCATGAACGCTCAGCAGGACAACCGCCCCTTCGCCCGCGCCACCTTGCGCCGCATCGGCACCTTCGCCCGCCCGCACAAACGCCGCATCGTCTACTTCGTCATCCTCAGCATCGTCACCGCGCTGCTCGCGGTGGCGACTCCCGTCCTGGCGGGCCGGGTCGTGGACACGATCGTCTCGGACGGCGAGTCCTCACTCGTCATCCGGTACGCCCTGCTCATCGCCGCCATCGCCGTCGCCGAGGCAGGCTTCGGCCTGGTCGGCCGCTGGCTGTCGGCGAACCTGGGGGAGGGGCTGATCCTCGACCTGCGCACGTCCGTCTTCGACCACGTGCAGCGCATGCCGGTCGCCTTCTTCACCCGCACCCGCACCGGCGCGCTTGTCAGCCGCCTCAACAATGACGTGATCGGCGCCCAGCGCGCGTTCAGCAACACGCTCTCCGGCGTCGTCAGCAACGTGGTCACGCTGCTCCTGACCCTGGCCGTGATGCTGACACTCTCCTGGCAGATCACGCTCCTGGCACTCGTCCTCCTTCCCGTCTTCATCGTGCCCGCGCGCCGCATGGGCTCCCGGATGGCGAAACTCCAGCGGGAGGCCGCGCATCACAACGCGGCGATGGGCACGCGCATGACCGAGCGCTTCTCCGCGCCGGGCGCCACGCTCATCAAGCTCTTCGGGCGTCCGGGAGCCGAGTCGGAGGAGTTCGCCGCGCGGGCCCACCGGGTGCGCGACATCGGCGTACGCACCGCCATGGCGCAGTCCGCGTTCATCACCGCCCTCACGATGGTGTCGGCCCTCGCGCTGGCCCTCGTATACGGCCTCGGCGGCTACTTCGCGCTCGACGGCACCCTGGAAGCGGGCGCGATCGTGTCCCTGGCCCTGCTCCTGACCCGCCTCTACGCGCCGCTGACCTCCCTGGCAGGAGCGCGGGTCGAGGTCATGAGCGCGCTCGTCAGCTTCGAGCGGGTCTTCGAGGTCCTCGACCTGAAGCCGCTGATCGACGAGAAGCCCGACGCACGTGAAGTCCCCGCGGGCCCGGTGGCGGTGGAGTTCGACGACGTCCGCTTCGGCTACCCGTCCGCCGACAAGGTCTCCCTCGCCTCCCTCGAAGAGGTCGCGTCCCTCGACACCCGAGGCGGCGAAGAAGTCCTGCACGGCCTCTCCTTCCGTGCCGAGCCCGGCCAGACCGTGGCGCTCGTCGGCTCGTCAGGAGCGGGCAAGTCGACGATCGCGCAACTGCTTCCGCGCCTCTACGACACGGACGGCGGGGCAGTCCGCATCGGCGGAGTCGACGTCCGCGACCTCTCGGCGGCATCCATGCGACAGACCCTCGGCATGGTCACCCAGGACGGCCACCTCTTCCACGAGTCGGTCCGCGCCAACCTGCTGCTCGCCCGCCCCGAGGCCATCGAGGACGACCTGTGGGACGCCCTGCGCAGGGCCCGCCTCGAAGACCTCGTACGCTCCCTGCCGGACGGCCTCGACACGGTGGTCGGCGAGCGCGGCTACCGCCTCTCCGGCGGCGAGCGCCAGCGGATGACCATCGCCCGGCTGCTGCTCGCCCAACAGCGGGTGGTCATCCTCGACGAGGCCACGGCGCACCTCGACAACACCTCGGAGGCGGCAGTGCAGGAGGCCCTTGCGGAGGCGCTCGAGGGCCGCACCGCGATCGTCATCGCGCACCGGCTCTCGACGGTCCGGTCCGCCGATCAGATCCTCGTCGTCGAGGCGGGGCGGATCGTGGAGCGCGGGACGCACGAGGAACTGCTCGCGGTGGGCGGCCGGTACGCGGAGCTGTACCGCACGCAGTTCGCGGACAAGGGCAAGACGGTGCAGGTGGCGGCGTAGGGTCGTAGGGCTCGCAGAACGCGCCGGGCCGGCTGGAGGACTCC
>NZ_JBHTSF010000227.1:0-11758 GCF_042795295.1 Streptomyces sp. NPDC056486 | reverse complement strand
GTCCTCAATCGCCGGACGGCTGAAAGATTTCGGCCTGTCCGGCGATTGAGGACGAACTCGGCGGAGCCGGGGGATTCGGGTAGGGGCGGGATCGGGGAAAGGAAACCCGCCCTTACCCCAGCGCCCCACCCAGCGGATCATCCCCAAGAAACGCCACCAGCTCCGCAAGCCCCGGCGCCGTAGCAGGCCCCCGCCGCGTCACCGCGTAAGCCGCAGCCGCGTTCGCGCCGCGCGCGGCGGTCAGGGGATCGAGACCCCGCCCCAACAGGGCGAGGAACGCCCCCACATGGGCGTCCCCGGCGCCATTGCTGTCCACCGCGTCGACGGCGAAGCCGGGCACGTGCACGACATCGCCCGAGCCCGGCGCAGCCAGCCAGCACCCGTCCTTGTCGGCCCGTACAAGCACCCCCGCCCCCGGCGCGAGCCGCCCCCGCAGGGCGGCAGCCGCCTCCTGCGGAAGAGAGAGGCCCGTCATCAGGCGGGCCTCGCGGGCATTGCAGCTCAGCCAGTCGGTCCGGGCGAGAACCGGGTCGAGGATGTCCGCGGGGATGTCGGCGACCAACGGCCCCGGGTCGAAGCAGACGCGGACATCGGCAGGCAGCGCCGCCGCGAAGGCGGAGAGCAGCGGGCCGTTGACCTCCATCACGAGGCTGTACCCGGACAGCTGCACCGTGTCGCCGGGCCGCAGCGCCCCCGCGAGGGCGGCGGTCTCCGCCGCCGTCATCCGCGCGTCCACGCCGAAGCTGGTCACGAACGTCCGCTCGCCTCCGGCATCGACAAGGGCCACGCAGAACCCCGTGTCCCCGTCCGTACGCACCGGATGCAGGGTCGCGATGCCCTCGTCGGCGAGGGAACGGCGGACGAGATCCCCGTAGGGCCCGGTCCCGTGAAGGCCCGCGTACACCGCGTCGGCACCAAGGCGTCGCGCCGCCGTCAGCGCGTTGAAGCCGCCGCCCGCGTACAGCTCCGTACGGGAGCCGATCATGTCGCCGCCGCGCTCGGGCAGCGCAGGGACCTCGATGACGAGGTCGGCGATGACGTTCCCCGCGAGGACGAGGCGGGGGCCGGACTCGGGCGTGCTCATCGGACGGACTCCTCAAGTGCGGGGGAAGAAGCAGCGGTTGTCGTCGGACCGCGTCCGCCGAAGACGGCGTACACCGCCGCGCCCACCGCTATCGAGACCGCCCAGCCAAGTCCGTTGACGCCGGGCCAGGTGTCGGCGAGCGGCCCGGAGAACCACACGTCGTCCGCGCCGGTTCCCGCGGTCGTGAAGAGGAGCCCCGACACGATCGCCGCCACCCAGGCGAGCACGGCGGGCAGACGGAATCCGCCGGTGTACCAGTAGCCGCTGGTCCGTGAGGTGTTCATCAGGGCGTCCGAGTCGTAGTCGCGGCCCCGCATCATGTCGACCGCGATCACCCCGATCCAGGCGGAGATCGGCACGGCGAGCAGCGTCAGGAAGGTGGAGAACGGGCCGTAGAAGTCGTCCGCGATCAGCATGAAGTAGATGCCGCCGAGGAACATCAGCACGATGTCGATGACCACGGCCCAGGCCCGCGACACCCGCAGACCCAGCGTGATCATGGTGAGGCCCGCGGAGTACGTCGACAGGTGGTTCGACATCAGCAGGCCGCCGAAGGCCGCGATCAGGTACGGGATCGCCATCCAGGACGGCAGCATCGCATTGATCGCGGAGACCGGGTCGGATGAGGTGGCGAGCGAGGGGTCGCCCGCCGTGAGCAGCGAACCCAGCGAGATGAGCAGGACGAGCGGGATGCCCGCGCCGAAGGCCGACGCGGTGACCAGACGGCGCCCCGGGATCGCGCGGGGGAGGTAACGGGCGTAGTCCGCACCGGCGTTGGCCCAGCCGATGCCCGTGCCCGCGGCGATGAAGCCGATGCCCGCGATGACGCCGCTGCTCGGCCCCGCCGGGGTTTCGAGGACCTTCGACCAGTCGACGGTCGCGACCAGGAAGCCCATCACGATCAGGTTCAGGACACCGAACAGGACCGTCGCCCACTTGTTGATCCACATGATCGTGGCGTGGCCGAGGCCGCTGATCAGCAGCGTGCAGGCGATGAACACCAGCAGGCACAGGACGGTCAGGAAGGAGTTCTGGTCGACGCCGAAGGCCACTCCGAGGAGGGCGAGCAGCGCGTACGCCGCCGTGGTCGTCGTGATCGTTTCCCAGCCGACCCTGCTCAGCCAGGAGATCAGCGTCGGGCCCGCGTTGCCGCGCTGCCCGAACACCGCGCGGGAGAGCGTGAGGGCGGGCGCGCCGCCCCTCTTGCCCGCCAGGCTCAACGCTCCCACCAGCGCGAACGAGCCGAACGCGCCGACGATCGCGACCAGCGCGGCCTGCCAGATGTTCAGTCCGCGAAAGGCGACGAGCGTCGCGCCGAGCGGCAGCCCCAGGATCGAGATGTTGGCGGCGAACCAGGTCCAGAACATCTGGCCCGCGTGGCCATGACGCTCACTGTCGGGGACCGGCTCGATCCCTCGGGTCTCTACGGTGCCGACCGAGACGTTCTTCGTCGAAGCGTCCATGACGGGACCTCCTTGCGCGATACGTGGGGCGGGGACGGGGGAGTCGTACGAGAGCGGAGATACCGCGGAGAATCAGCGGTGGGTGAGCAACTGGGCCGTCAGCGGCTCAAGTTCGAGGTTGTTGACCGTGCGAAGGGTGCGTACGGCGTCGGCGGGCAGGCCGGAGAGGCCGTGCACCGAACCGGCGACCGCACCCGCGATCGCGCCGATCGTGTCGCTGTCGCCGCCGAGGTTCGCGGCGAGCAGTGTGCTGCGCCAGGGGTCCCCGCCGGTCAGGGCGAGCACGGCGAACGCGGCGGGCACCGACTCCTGGCTGGCGACGCTGGTGCCGATCAGCGCGACGATGCGGTCCAGGGCCGTGGCCTCGTCCAGGCCGCCCACCAGCTCGCGGGCCCAGGCGATCCGGGCGGAGATGTCGGCTCCGGCGATCCAGTTGCCGCGCCGGGCTCCGGCCTCGGCCGCCGTGATCGCGGCCTGGAAGACCTCGTCGAGCGTGCCGCCCGCGACGCCTGTGCTCACCGCCGCCGCGACGGCCGCCGCGCCCGCGATGCCGACGTTCGTGTCGTGGGTGACCTGGCAGGACTCCACGACCCGGTCGAGGAATTCCGGCAGCGGATCGGCGGCGAACGCGATACCGACCGGGGTGACGCGCATCGCGGCGCCATTGGTGGTGCCGTACCTGCCCGCCTCCTTGGGGTCGGTGCCGCCCGCGACGGCGTCCAGGGCGGCCTTGGTGGACGGGCCGAGCAGGTCGAAGGAGCCCTTGGCCTTCATCTCCCGCTCCCAGGACAGGAGTGCGCCGGCGAACCGCAGCGGGTCGATGTGCCCGCCGCCCTCGACGAGCAGCCGCGCCACGATGACCGCCTGGTCGGTGTCGTCGGTGACGGCACCGGCCGGCATGCCCGCGCTCACGGGGTTGTCGGACCGGGAGGCTTCGAATCCGGTGACGGTGCCGTAGACCCGTACGACGTCCTCGCGGGACATGATCTGGGTCGGCATGCCCAGGGCGTCGCCGAGTGCGAGTCCGTAGAAGGCGCCGAGCGCGCGGTCGAGAAGGGCGGGGGGTGCTGTGGTCATCAGTGGGCTCCTCGGCCGGTACGTACGTGCAGTTGGAACCGGGACGGGTCGAGCAGGCTTGTGACCTGCTCCACGACCTCCCCATCGGCATCGCGGAAGACCTGGGCGAGCCGGATGAACGGTTCGCCCGGGGAGCGGTGAAGCAGCCCCGCGTCCTTCTCGCCGAGGCCGGAGACCGTGATGTGGGCGTCGCTCGACGCGGCGACATGTCCTGCGGCGAGCAGGGTCCGGTTCAGGGAGCCGCCTTCGAGGCCGCGCTCGGGCAGGTCGGCGAGGGCGGGCACGGCAGGGACGCGGCTGCGTTCCAGCGAGACGCCGCCGCCGTCGGACAGTCGCCTGACGCGGTCGAGGGCGATGAAGTGCGGTTCCGCCAGGCCGAGTTCGGCGGCGAGCTCCGGGTCGGCGATCCGCTCGAAGCGGAGGGTGTCCGTGGAGAGCTCGGTGCCCTGGTCGGCGAGGGCCCGGGTCCAGCCGAGCTGCTGGTCGAGCGGGGTGCCGTCGAAGGTGACGAGCGAACCGATGCCCGCGTGCGTCTCGATGAGGCCTTGCTCGCCGAGCACGCTCAGCGCCTGACGCACGGTGGTGCGGCTGACCCCGAACCGCTCCCGAAGGGCGTGCTCGCCGGGGAGGCGGCTGCCGTCGGCGTGGACCCCGGCGCGGATCTCGTCGGCCAGTACGTGCGCGACGCGATGATGTTTATGAACCTGTCCAGGCATGTCTAGAAGGTAAGCGGAGCTGATCCGTCCCGTCTACGGTTTCCGGCAGATTATTTGCTCAGTGAACGTTTGAGTGAACGTTTGCGGCTGCTGGGGATGCCGCAGTCAGGGGCCTCGTCAGGCCTGCACGTCCTGCTTCTCGGCGCGCCGCGCCCGGTGGGACATCCAGGCGGCGACCAAGGCCCCCGAGACGTTGTGCCACACGGAGAACACAGCGGCAGGCAGTGCGGCGAGCGGGCTGAAGTGGGCCGTGGCGAGCGACGCCGCGAGCCCCGAGTTCTGCATGCCGACCTCGAAGGCCATGGCGCGCGAGGCGGGCGGGCCGAGACGGGCCAGCTTGCCCGCGCCGTAGCCGAGCGCAAGGCCGAGGCCGTTGTGCAGCACGACGGCGACGAACACCAGGAGGGCGGCGGACTTGATGGCCGCCGCGCTGCCCGCGACCACAACGGCCACGATGACCGCGATGGTCAGGGCGGACAGCCACGGCAGGGCGCTGAGGACCCGCTTGATGTAGCGCCCGAACAGCAGGCGCACGACGAGACCGGCGAGAACGGGAAGCAGCACGGTCTTGAGGATGTCCGTGACCATCGATCCCGCGTCCACGGGCAGGTACTCGCCCGCGAGGAGCAGCGTGAGCGGCGGCGTGATGAGCGGCGCGAGAACAGTCGAGACGGTGGCCACCGACACGGACAGGGCCACGTCGCCGCGCGCCAGATAGGTCACGACGTTGGACGCGGTCCCGCTCGGCGCGCAGCCGACGAGGATCACACCGGCCGCGAGCTGGGGCGAGAGCCCGAGCGCGTGAGCGATCAGCCAGCCGAGCCCCGGCATGATCACGTAGTGCGCGACCAGACCGAGCGCGACGGCCCAGGGCCGCTTGATGACGCCCTGGAAGTCGAGCGGGGTCATGGTGAGCCCCATGCAGAACATCACGAGACCCAGGAGGTACGGGACGTTCGTGCCCCAGTCCTTGAAGGCGTCCGGCGCAAGCAGGCCGAGCGCGCCCGCGGCGAGCACGAGGACGGGGAAGACCGTGACGGCGAGGCGGGCCGCCTTGTCGCCGCTCTCCGTTGAACTGGGGGTCGTCTGTTCGGTTTGCACCCGGCGATGCAACGCCGCCGTGCCGCGCGGGCGCAACCCCGTCTCGATATGTGGTCGCTACACCGAGCTTCTCCGGACGGGGCGGCTCAGTACCGCGTGATGGCGGTGGGCCCCGACTCCGTCCCGATCGCCATGTGCGGCCGCCGCCCCTGCTCGGCCCACCGCAGGATCCACCCCATCGCCTTGCGCGGCACGGACACGCAGCCCGCCGTCGCCCCACGCCCGTTGACGTGCAGGAAGATCCCGGCGCCTCGCCCCCGCACCGGGCGGTCGTAGTTGAAGCCGATCACCAGGGCGTGCGCGTACTGGGGGTCGTACGTGATGAGGTGCTCGGACTCGGCGGCGCGACAGTCGCCGGGGCGGGGCTGGGTCCAGCGGTTGTAGGAACGGGACTTGTTGTCCTGGCACCACCAGGAGTTCTTCGTGACGCGGCGGTAGGAGTAGTCCGTACCGGAGGGCTTCGCCGCGATACCGAAGGCGTACGGGAGGCGGAAGAGCCCGGTGGGTGTCGTGTTCGTCCCCTGTTTGCGGGAGCCGCCCTCCGTCAGTCCCTTCGCGCCGAACCGAGCCGCCGCCGAGCCGGACTTCGCCCACCGCCCGCCGCGCCGGTCCCACCAGGTGACCGTGCCGGTGGTGGAGCCGGTGCGCGCGGCCTGCGCGGTGATGAGCTGGGTGCCGCCGCCGGTGTCGGCCATGCGGTCCGGCAGCGGGGTCTCCGCGCCGGGCGCGGCGCCGAGCGTGCCGGTGACGGCGAGGAGGAGGGCGGCTGCGGACGCGAGGGCGGCGGCACGGGGGCGCATGGCTCAGACGGTAGTGGGAGGCAGGGGCAACGGCAGCCCGGGCAGGCCGTCGATGCTCTGTGCGATGTGGTCCTTCTTGGCGAAGTACTCGCTCAGCGACGCGTCGTCCTCGCGCGCGAAGCGCCTGCCGTGCAGGTCGCGGTCCTCGTCGTACGACATGAAGGGGACCGCGTATCCGCAGCTGTCACGGACGAGTTCGGCCGTCACGACGATGATCGCGCGCAGGCCGTGCGGGGTCGGGTCGATGCCGGGGAAGTGCCCGAGCAGTTCGGCCCAGCGCGGGTCGTCGCGGAAGACGGGCTCGCCGCGGCCGTGCACCCGAACGATGTTCGGCGGGCCCTGGAAGGCGCACCACATCAGCGTGATGCGGCCGTTCTCGCGCAGGTGCGCGACCGTCTCCGATGTGCTGCCCGCGAAGTCCAGGTAGGCCACGGTGTGTTCGTCGACGACGGCGAACGACCCGGTGAGACCTTTGGGGGAGAGATTGACCGTGCCGTCGCCGGAGAGGGGCGCGGTCGCGGTGAAGAAGAGGGGCTGGGCCTCGATGAACGAGCGGAGTCTGCCGTCTATGCGTTCGTAAGTCTTTCCCATGTCTAAGGATTATCGTCAGAAATCCTTCGCCTGTCTAACGACTTGATGTGGCATCTCGTGCTGCGACCGGGTCGGACCGTGGCCGGATTGACGAAACATACGGAGCACTGCATACTCATGCATGACGGTGAATGCAGGGTGCAGGGTGAGGAGCACGTGAAGTGAGCAGCAACAACGGCGGTGACGTCCGGCTCTGGGGCGGCCGGTTCGCGGACGGTCCGGCAGAGGCCCTTGCCAAGCTGTCGGCATCGGTCCACTTCGACTGGCGCCTCGCGCCGTACGACATCGCCGGTTCCCGCGCCCACGCGCGCGTGCTCCACAAGGCGGGGCTGCTCACCGATGACGAGCTGACCCGCATGCTGGCCGGGCTCGACACGCTCGAAGCCGATGTGGCATCGGGCGCGATCGTCGGCACCATCGCCGACGAGGACGTGCACACCGCCCTGGAGCGCGGCCTCCTCGAGCGGATCGGCCCCGACCTGGGCGGCAAGCTGCGCGCGGGCCGCTCGCGCAACGACCAGGTGGCCACGCTCTTCCGGATGTACCTGCGGGACCACGCCCGGATCATCGGCGGCCTGATCGCCGACCTCCAGGGCGCGCTCGTCGGCCTCGCCGAGGCGCACCCGGACGTCGCGATGCCGGGGCGTACGCACCTCCAGCACGCCCAGCCCGTGCTCTTCGCGCACCACGTCCTCGCGCACGTCCAGTCCCTCTCCCGGGACGCCGAGCGCCTGCGGCAGTGGGACGAGCGGACGGCCGTCTCGCCGTACGGCTCGGGCGCGCTCGCCGGCAGCAGCCTGGGCCTCGACCCGCAGGCCGTCGCCGCTGACCTCGGCTTCGAGCACGGCTCGGTGGCCAACTCCATCGACGGGACCGCGTCGCGGGACTTCGCGGCGGAGTTCGCCTTCATCACCGCGATGATCGGCGTGAACCTCTCCCGGATCGCCGAGGAGATCATCATCTGGAACACGAAGGAGTTCTCCTTCGTCACCCTCCACGACGCCTTCTCGACCGGCTCGTCGATCATGCCGCAGAAGAAGAACCCGGACATCGCCGAGCTGGCGCGCGGCAAGTCGGGGCGGCTCATCGGCAATCTGACGGGCCTGATGGCGACGCTGAAGGCGCTCCCGCTCGCGTACAACCGCGACCTCCAGGAGGACAAGGAGCCGGTCTTCGACTCCTGCGACCAGCTGGAGGTCCTGCTCCCCGCGTTCACCGGCATGATGGCGACGCTCACCGTGCACCGCGAGCGCATGGCGGAGCTGGCCCCGGCCGGGTTCTCGCTTGCCACGGACATCGCCGAGTGGCTGGTCAAGCAGGGCGTGCCGTTCCGTGTCGCGCACGAGGTCGCGGGCAGCTGCGTCAAGGAGTGCGAGGCGCACGGCATCGAGCTCGACGAGCTCACGGACGAGCAGTTCGCCAAGATCTCCGAGCACCTCACCCCCGAGGTCAGGACCGTCCTGAACGTCCCCGGCGCGCTGGCGTCCCGCGACGGCCGCGGCGGCACCGCACCCTCGGCCGTCGCCGCCCAGCTCGCCGAGGTCAAGGCCGATCTGACGGTCCAGCAGGAGTGGGCCGCGGCGCGTAAGTGACGCCGGGGCAGCGCGTGCCGCGTTGACGTGGGCATCGCGGGTTACGTTGGTCGTTCTTCCGCAAGAAGCCGAAGGAGCCGACCGAAACGGAGCCCGCGATGCCTTTCTCGCGCCTGGCCGCAGCGACCACCCCCACCGCCCACATCGGGTTCGGCCTCGCCGCCGTCGGCAGGCCCGGCTACATCACGCTCGGCCGTGACGCCGACCTGCCGCCTTCACGCAGCGTCGAGGCCCTGCGCGAGCGCACCCTCGAACTCCTCGACGCCGCCTACGCCCTCGGCGTGCGGTACATCGACGTGGCGCGCTCCTACGGCCGCTCGGAGGAGTTCCTCGCCGACTGGCTGAACGCGAGGCCCGACATCCGTGACGTCGTGATCGGCAGCAAGTGGGGCTATACGTACACGGCCGCCTGGAACGCCGACGCCGCGCCCCCGCACGAGGTCAAGGACCACAGCCTCGCCGCGTACGTCCGTCAGTGCGAGGAGAGCGCCCAGCTGCTCGGCGACCGGCTCGACCTCTACCAGATCCACTCGGTGACGCCGCAGAGCCCCGCCCTCACCGACAAGGAACTGCACGCCGAGCTGGCCGGGCTGGCGGCCGGAGGCGTGAGCGTCGGGCTCTCCGTCAGCGGCCCGGAGCAGGCGGCCACGATCCGCGCCGCCCTCGCCGTGACCTTCGACGGCGAGCCGCTCTTCCGTACCGTCCAGGCCACGTACAACGCCCTGGAGACCTCGGCGGGCCCCGCCCTCGCCGAGGCCCATGAGGCCGGACTCACCGTCCTTGTCAAGGAGGCCATGGCCAACGGCCGCCTCGCCGATCCGCACGCCCCCGCCGCCCTGCGCGAGATCGCCGGGGCGACCGGGTTCGGCAGCGACGCGATCGCCCTCGCCCTTGTCCTTCGCCAGCCGTGGGCGGGCGTGGTCCTCTCCGGCGCCGCCACCTCGGTCCAGCTCGTATCGAACCTGCACGCGACGGCCGTCGACCTCGACGCGGAGCAGCTGGAGCGCCTCGCGGGGCTCGCCGAGGAGCCGGTCGCGTACTGGGAGCGGCGCGGGCAGCTGCCCTGGCACTGACCGAACCTCTGGGGTGACCCCTGGTGAGAGGCGCGCGTATCTCGTGAGACAAATATGTCTCACATGGCCTATCGTTGTCTCATGTCAGTCGATCGAGACCAGGTGCTGCGCAGCGCCGCGGCGCTCCTCACCCGCAAAGGGTCCGCCACGATGGACGAGGTGGCGCGCGCGGCGGGGATCAGCCGGGCCACGCTGCACCGCCACTTCGCCGGGCGCGACGCTCTCGTACGGGCCCTGGAAGAGCTCGGCATCCAGGAGTGCGAGGCCGCACTCGACGCGGCCAGGCTCGGCGACGACAGCGCCGAGGAGGCGCTGCGCCGCCTGGTGAAGGAGATCCAGCCGGCCGCGGGGCTTCTCGCGTTCCTCGTCACCGAGAACCAGCTCTTCGAGGACGACGCGCAGCACGAGGGCTGGTCCCGGCTCGACGACAGCATCGGCGCGCTCTTCAGGCGCGGCCAGGAGAGCGGCGAATTCCGCATCGACCTGAGCCCCGTCTGGCTCACGGAGGCGCTGTACGGGCTCATCGGCGCGGGCGCCTGGGCCGTCCTCGACGGCCGCGTGGCCGCCAAGGACTTCACACACATGATCGCCGAGCTGCTGATCGGCGGAGCACAACGGAGAGTGGAACCATGACCAGCATCGAACAGCGGGCGGCGTCGACGGAGGTCGAGCGCAGCCCCGGCCGCTGGCTCGCGCTCGCCGTCCTTGTCCTTGCCGTGCTGCTCGTCGCCGTGGACGCGACGGTGCTCGGCCTGGCCACGCCGTACATCAGCGAGGATCTCAAGCCGACCGGCACACAGCTGCTGTGGATCGGCGACGTGTACTCGTTCGTCATCGCCGGTCTGCTCGTCTCCATGGGCAGCCTCGGTGACCGCATCGGCCGCAAGAAGCTCCTGCTGATCGGAGCCGTCGCCTTCGGCGGTGTCTCGGTCCTCAACGCCTACGCGACCACGCCCGAACTCCTCATGCTGGCCCGGGCGCTGCTCGGTGTCGCGGGTGCGACGCTGATGCCGTCCACGCTCGCGCTGATCCGGAACATCTTCCACGACCCGCGCGAGCGCAGCCTCGCGGTCGGCATCTGGGGCGCGATGGCCTCGGCAGGCGCCGCCGTCGGTCCTGTCGTCGGCGGATTCCTGCTCGAACACTTCTGGTGGGGCTCGGTCTTCCTGATCAACCTGCCGGTGATGGCGGTCCTGGTCGTCGTCGGCATCAAGTTCCTTCCCGAGTCGAAGAACCCGGCGCCGGGTCCGTGGGACCTGATCAGCGTCGTGCTCTCGCTCATCGGCATGATCGCCGTCGTGTACGCCATCAAGGAGGCGGCGGCGCACGGCATCCGCTGGGACGTCGGAGCGGCGGGCGTGCTCGGCGTGGCCGCGCTCACCTGGTTCGTACGACGCCAGCTCACCCTTACGGCGCCCCTCCTGGACATGCGTCTCTTCCGCAACCGGGGGTTCTCCGGGGCGGTGCTCGCCGACCTCCTCACGGTGCTCGGACTCTCGGGCCTGGTCTTCTTCCTCTCCCAGTTCCTGCAACTGGTTCAGGGACGGCGACCGTTCGAGGCGGGCCTTGCCGAACTTCCCGCCGCGGTGGGAGCGGTGGCGGCCGGTCTGATCGCGGGCGTGGTCGCGCGGCGGTTCTCCGTGCGCGCGGTGGTCGCCGGTGGACTCGCCGCGGTGGGACTCGCCCTCGCCGCGCTCACCACGCTGAGCCAGAGCACCGGCTATCCGCTCCTGGGGGCCTCGCTCCTGGTGGTCGGCATCGGTGCGGGCTTCTCGTTCACGGTGACCGCCGACGTCATCCTCTCCAGCGTGCCCAAGGAGCAGGCGGGTGCCGCGTCCGCGGTCTCCGAGACGGCGTACGAACTGGGCGCGGCACTCGGCATCGCCCTGCTCGGCTCCATCGTGACCGGCGTCTATCGCGGCTTCACCGCCCCGGCGGGCACCCCGCCCGACGTGGCATCGGCCGCGCACGAATCCCTCGGCGGCGCCGTGGAGTCGACGGCGGGCCTCCCGGCCCACGAGTCCCAGGCCCTCCTCGCATCGGCCCAGGAAGCCTTCGTCGACGGCCTGCGGCTGGCCGCGGGGGTGGGTGCGGGGGTGCTTCTCGCCACCGCGGTGGCGGCGTGGTTCCTCTTGAAGGGCTCCAAACTGGAGGACGGCGTAGAGCACTGAGCCCCGTAAGGGGCGCGGGGAACTGCGCGACCAGCCACAGTCGGCCCGCGGCTGAAGAACGGCCCTCCCTGCACAGCAGGGCAAACGCGG
>NZ_JBHTSF010000226.1:0-11840 GCF_042795295.1 Streptomyces sp. NPDC056486 | reverse complement strand
CGGTCACCCGGCAGACGCGACTGCGGCTTTTCTGTGGTTGCTCGCGCCCCGCGGCGGAGCCGCAGATGTCACAGTCCCGCGCCCCTACGGGGCGCCCTGGGTACGGGGCACCCCGAGTTCCGTTGTGCGCGCCCCCGCGAGTCCCGTTGTGCGCGCCCCCGCGAGTGTGAGGCAGAATCGCCGCAATGAGCACCTACCGCGACCTCGCGCACCGCGGCTCCGCCCGAGCCACCGTTCTGCGGACCGTGGGCACGCGTGAGCGCCGATCCCATCTGACGGCGCCCCGCGTCCCCACCGTCGGCATCGACATCGGCGGCACGAAGGTGATGGCGGGCGTCGTCGACGCCGACGGCAACATCCTGGAGACGCTCCGCACGGAGACCCCGGACAAGTCCAAGAGCCCCAAGGTCGTCGAGGACACCATCGTCGAGCTGGTCCTCGACCTCTCCGACCGGCACGATGTGCACGCGGTGGGCATCGGCGCGGCGGGCTGGGTCGACGCCGACCGCAACCGCGTCCTGTTCGCCCCGCACCTGTCCTGGCGCAACGAACCGCTGCGCGACCGCATCTCCGGCCGCCTCGCGGTCCCCGTGCTCGTGGACAACGACGCGAACACCGCCGCGTGGGCGGAGTGGCGTTTCGGCGCGGCCCGTGGCGAGGACCACCTGGTCATGATCACCCTCGGCACGGGCATCGGCGGCGCGATCCTGGAGGACGGTCAGGTCAAGCGCGGCAAGTTCGGCGTGGCCGGGGAGTTCGGCCATATGCAGGTGGTCCCCGGCGGCCACCGCTGCCCGTGCGGCAACCGCGGCTGCTGGGAGCAGTACAGCTCGGGAAACGCGCTGGTCAGGGAGGCCCGCGAGCTTGCGGCTGCCGACTCCCCGGTCGCGTACGGGATCATCGAGCGGGTCAAGGGCAACATCCCCGACATCACGGGCCCGCTGATCACCGAGCTGGCCCGCGACGGCGACGCGATGTGCGTGGAGCTGCTCCAGGACATCGGCCAGTGGCTGGGTGTGGGCATCGCGAACCTCGCGGCGGCCCTCGACCCGTCCTGCTTCGTGATCGGCGGCGGCGTCTCGGCCGCCGACGACCTTCTGATCGGCCCGGCCCGCGACGCGTTCCGCCGCCAGCTGACGGGCCGCGGCTACCGCCCCGAGGCCCGCATCGCCCGCGCCCAGCTGGGCCCCGAGGCGGGCATGGTGGGCGCGGCCGACCTGGCCCGCCTGGTGGCCCGCCGCTTCCGCCGGGCGAACCGCCGCCGGGTGGAGCGCCACGAACGCTACGAGCGTTACGTGGAAGCGCGCCGCACCAACGACCGCACCTCTCAGGGGACTCAGTAAGCGATGACCGTGCCCCGCCAACCCTCGTCCCCGGAATCTCCGGAATCCCCGGATCCCGCCGGCGAGGGTGGTGGCCCCCGCGAGGGCCACCGCCACATGATCCGCCGCCGCTGGCTGACGGCGACGATCATCGTGCTCCTGATCGGCGTACCGGCCGGCTATCTGGTGATCTCCGCGAACCAGAGCCGCAACAGCGGACGCGACAAGGAGGCCAAGTACTCCGCGACCGGCCTCACCGCGGGCTGGCCCTCCAAGGTGCAGCGCCGCCTCTACGACGTGCCGATCGCCCCGTACTCCAGGGAAGTCGCCTACTACGAGACGAACAACTGGCGCACCAGCCGCCTGTACGCCCAGTTCCTGACGAGCAACAAGGGCCTGGACAAGTTCCTCAAGCAGATCGGCACGAGCACCACGGAACTGAAGAGGAACGACATCACGATCAGCAAGCGCGACCGCAAGGTGGTCGGCTGGCAGTTCACGGACCCGGGCCCCTGGCTGGGCCTCACCCACAAGAAGAAGGACCCGGCGCCGACCCTGGACGTGGTGGTGAACCGCGTCAACGCGGAGCACCCGATGGTGTATGTAGTGTCTACGACAACCCCGTAACTGGCGTGTTTCATCCGCGAGTTGCCAAGGGGCCGGCTCGTACGATGACGTCCATGATCTCCATAGAGAAGTCCGACGGGGCATCCGAAGAGGAGTACGACAGACGCCGACGCGCCCAGTGGCTGTCGGGGGAGGCGCGGGCGGACGGGGTCGCGCGCAGGGACATGCTGCGGCTCCTTGCCGCGGCGGGGGCCGTGGGCGGGGCCATGAGCGGGGCCTCGGCCCTCGGAGCACCCCGAGCGACGGCGGCGACCGGCACCGCCGCGACGGCAGCCGCCGCCGGAATCGTGAAGCCGCTCCCCGCGGACCGCTTCACGATCCGGGGCACGAACGCGGAGACAAAGTTCGAGGCGCTCGCCGGGACGCCCTTCCACACCCCCGCATCCCACTTCTTCGTACGCAACCACACGGCGACGCCGATCCTGGACGCGAAGACGTGGAGGCTGAAGATCTGGGGCGACGGGTTGAAGGACGGCAGGGCGCGCGAGTTCACGCTCGCGGACCTCAAACGCCTCCCGTCGACGTCACGCACCGCCTTCGTCGAATGCGCGGGCAACGGCAGAAGCTTCTTCACCACCCAGCAGGGCCAGCCGGCCTCGGGCACGGCCTGGACCCTGGGAGCGATCGGCAACGCCCGCTGGCGCGGCGTACGCCTCTCCGAAGTCCTGCGTCAGGCAGGCGTATCGAGACATGCGGTGGACGTGATGCCGAGCGGCCTCGACGCGGATTACGTCACGGACGACGGCACGAACCTGGGCAGGGTCCGCCGCCCGCTCCCGCTCTCCAAGGCGCTGGACGACGTCATCCTCGCCTACGAGATGAACGGCGCCCCGCTCCCCGCGGACCACGGCTACCCGGTCAGGGTCCTGGTCCCGGCGTGGGTGGGTATCGCGTCGATCAAATGGGTGGGCGACATCGAGGTCTCGGCGGAGCCGCTCTACTCCCCGTGGAACACGCAGTTCTACCGCCTGTTCGGCGAGGCGTACCCGCCGGAGGGCAGCGCCCCTCTGACCCGCCAGACCCTGAAGTCCGCCTTCGAACTCCCCTTGAACGCGAGCGTCGAGGCGGCCGCGACCCACCACCTCACCGGCCGCTCGTGGTCGGCGACGGGCGCGATCGCGCGGGTGGATGTCAGTACGGACGCGGGCGCGACATGGCACAGGGCCCACCTCAAGGACACACCCCACCGCGCGACTTGGACCCGCTGGACCACCCCGTGGCACCCCAGGAATCCGGGCCCGACGACACTCCTGGCCCGCGCCACGGACACGACAGGGCGCACCCAGCCGGAGGCGACGGTGCACAACTCCCAGGGGTATCTGTTCGACGCGGTGGTGCGGCATGCGGTGAGGGTGGTGTGAGAGCCCGCAGGGCCCGTTCCTACTCGGCTGCCCTCCACCCCTCATAGACAGCCGCGCCCACCCCCAGATCCTCCCAAGCCATCCCCGCCGACTTGAACAACCGGGGCCGCCCCTCAGCCACTTCCACCTCGCCCCGCACCAATTCCCCCAGAGTCCGCAGCCGCCCCACGGTAAAAGCCCCGGCGTCCACCGCGAGCACGATGTCCCCGCACTCCCGCAGCGCGACGCCGTGCGACTCCGCCACGACCAGGCCGCGCCTCAGGAGCCCCTCGTCCACCTCGCGCGCGTCCGGTTCGTGCGAGCCCACCGCGGCGACCGTCGCGTGGGCGGGGAGCAGCGCGCTGTCGAAAAGCGGTTCGCGGGCCGTGGTGCAGCAGCAGACCACGTCGGCGGTCGCGACGTCCGCCGGGGTCGCGGGCGCCGACGAGAGCCCCGCCTCGCGGCATTGCTCCACGAAGGCCGCCACCCGCTCAGGGTTGCGCGCCACCACGTCCACGTGGGCCAGCGTCGGGCGCACCGCGCGGACCGCCTCCACGTGGCCCCAGGCCTGGGGACCGGTGCCGAAGACCAGAAGACGGCCTGCGTCCGGGACCGCCAGGTGGTTGATCGCCGCGCCCGAGACCGCGGGGGTGCGCAGGGACGTCAGCGCGATGCCGTCAAGGAGGGCCAGCGGCTTGTGGGTCGCTCCGTCCAGGAGGAGGTACACGCCCTGGATGCGGGGGAGGTCGCGGGCCGCGTTCCCCGGGGTGACCGTGGCGATCTTCACGCCTGTGTACGACGTCGTCGACGACGGCATCAGCAGAAGCTGGCCGCCCGGTACGTCCACGACTCCCCGCGGAGGCTCCGACTCCGGGTCGAGGCCCGCCTTGAGAACGGCTTCCACCGCCTCGATCGCCGCGGACATCGGGACGATCCGGGCCATCGCTTCGGCGTCGATGTAGGGCGGGGCCTCGCTCATGACTGGTTCCTTTCGGGGCCTTCTGCTCAGGACTGTTGCCCGGAGTCGTCTGCCCGCATCGCGTCGCATCACTTCACGCTCATGATCACTCCCTTATAGAACACCTCCAGGTCTGCCGGAGCCGGGACCTGCTCCGGCAGACCGACGGTCACTCCGAGAAGTGCGGCTGTACCTCCCGGCGGCGCTGCGGCAGCTGGGGTTCGGAGGTGGGGAGTCGGGACAGGCGCTCGCCCTCGACGTCCATGTTCGGCAGCAGGCGGTCGAGCCACTTCGGCATCCACCAGGCCGCGTTGCCGAGCAGGGCGAACAGAGCGGGCACGATGGCCATGCGGACGATGAACGCGTCGAACAGGACCGCGATCGCGAGGCCGAACCCGATCATCTGGATGAAGTCGTTGTCCTCCATGATGAAGCCGGAGAACACGCTGATCATGATGAGTGCGGCAGCCGCGACCACCCGGCCGCCGTGCTGGAATCCGGTGACGACAGCGTCGCCCGTGGTTTCGCCGTGCATGTACGCCTCGCGCATCCGGGTCACCAGGAAGACCTCGTAGTCCATGGCGAGACCGAAGACCACGCCGATCATGAAGATCGGCATCGTGCTCATCACGGGGCCCGGTTCGTCGACGCCGAACACATTCGCCAGCCAGCCCCATTGGAAGACGGCCACCACGGCACCGAGGGCGGCGGACACGGACAGCAGGAAGCCCAGAGCGGCCTTGAGCGGGACGAGAATCGACCGGAAGACGAGCATCAGGAGCAGGAACGCGAGGCCGACGACGAGACCGAGGTAGGGGAACAGCGCTTCGTCGAGCGTCTTGGAGAAGTCGATGAACATCGCTGTCTGGCCGGCCACCAGGATGTGGGTGCCGGTGTCTGTCTGGATGTCTTTCGCCTTGCCCCGCAACGACTTGACCAGATCCTCGGTCTTCGGATCGGCCGGTCCCGTGGACGGCATGATGTTCACGATCGCGGTGTCGCCGGACTTGTTGGCTTCCGCCGGGCTCACGGAGACGACACCCTTCTCCTCGCCCAGCTGCTTGCCCACCCTCGCGGCGGCGGGCGCCGCGTCCTTGGCCTCGACGGTCACCATCAGAGGGCCGTTGTAGCCGGAGCCGAAGGAGTCGGACACCATGTCGTACGCCTTGCGCTGGGTCGTCTCGGCCGCCATCGTCCCCTCGGACGGCAGTCCCAGCTCCAGGCTCGCGGCGGGTACGGCCACGGCACCGAGACCCACCACGCCGACCAGCAGAACGGCCACGGGGTGGCGCAGGACGAGCCGTGCCCAGCGGGTGCCGAGGTTCGGCTTCTGCCGGCCCTCATGCTTCTGGGCCTTGCGCTCCTGTCGGGCCGACAGAGGCTTGCCGTACTGCTGTGCGCGATCCCTGCGGCGCAGGACCTTGACGGGGGCGAAGCCGAGCAGCGCGGGGACGAGGGTGATCGCGATGAGTACGGCGACGACCACGGTTCCCGCGCCGGCCAGACCCATCTTGGTCAGCATGGGGATGTTGACGACGGCGAGACCCGCGAGGGCGACCACGACGGTGAGGCCCGCGAAGACGACCGCGGAGCCCGCCGTGCCCACTGCTCGCCCGGCCGCCTCCTGGCGCTCCCTGCCCGCGGCGATCTCGGCCCGATAGCGGGAGAGGATGAACAGCGCGTAGTCGATGCCGACCGCGAGGCCGAGCATGAGTGCCAGCGTCGAGGTCGTGGAGGACAGGCCGAGCGTGCTGCCGAGCGTGACGATGCCGCAGATGCCGATACCGACGCCCATGATGGCGGTGAGCAGTGGCATTCCGGCGGCCAGCAGGGAGCCGAAGGTGATGAGCAGCACGACGGCGGAGACGGCGATGCCGATGACCTCACCCGAGCCCATCGTCTGCGACGGTGGGACGGCGTCGCCGCCCATCTCGACCGTGAGGCCGCTGTCGCGGGCGTCGTCCACCGCCTTGGTGAGGGCCTTGTGCGCCTCCGGGCTCACCTGGGTGGCGCCGACGTCGTAGGCGACCGACGCGTAGCCTGTGGTGCCGTCCTTGCTGACGGCCTGTCCCTTGAACGGGTCGACGACGCTGACCACTTCGGGTGCCCGTTCCAGGTCGGCGACCAGGGTGGCGACCTTCCGCTTCTCGGCGGGCTCGGCGAGTTCCTTGCCGTCAGGGGCGCGTACGACCACCCGGGCCTTGGCCCCGTCGGCGCTCAGGGAAGGAAACTTGTCCTTGAGCAGGTCGTACGCCTTCTGCGTTTCGGTGCCGGGCATCGTGAACGTGTCGGCGGGAAGCGGTGGGGCCGAGGCGGCGGCAAAGATCGCGCCGATAAAGACAAGCACCCACAGCAGGGCCATCGTGCCCCTGCGTCGGAACGCGAGGCGGCCAAGTTTGTAGAGCAGAGTAGCCACAGCGAAAGAGCTCCTATCGGATTCGCCGGTGAACGGTGGGGGTCGGGGGTTGCTGATGACGAGCGATGACGAGTGACGACGAGTGACGTCGGGGGCCGGGCCGCTATGGGCGGTCCTCCTTCCCTCGGTTGAAGCCGACGTCGGGCCGGAACCGGCCGGTGCAGGCGAGGAAGACGTCGCCGAGGTCGGGGGTGTGGATGGTGAGCGCCTCGGCGTCGATGGACCGGGCGTCCAGGGCCTCCAGGACAGCCTTGAGCGTGGGGATGCCGCCGTCGGTGGGGATGTAGACGGCCAGCGCGTCGTCGTCCCTCGTCACGGCATCGAAGGTGGTGGCGGCCGCTTCGAAGCCGCGTGCGTCCGCGAATTGAAGCCGGATGTAACCGCTGGGGGTGGGAACGGCGGGTTCCGGCGCCCTCGTGGGGCTGTCGTTCCCACGGCTCCCACGGCTCCCACGGCTCCCACGTCCCTGCCGGTCCATGGGCGGCTTCACCACGAACTCGGCTGCGGGAACGTGCGGTCGTAGGACGACCGGGTCCGGCGCAGGGGCACCGCTGACCCGGTCGGCCTGGCACGGGTCTCTTCGCCGCCCGCGTAGGCGACGGCCACGAGCTCTTGTCGTAAGAAGTGGTCGACGTACGCCGTGAAATTCATGACGCCATGATGGCACAATCTTGGCGCCACAAAGAACGGTGACGGCGGTGGGGGCGAGCTTGACCGAAACCCGCCTGCGGGCTGCGGGGTGCACCCGAGGGTTTCGATGGCTGGCTGTGGCGTGAGAATAGGCCATCTACCTGCGCGTATGTGCGACGGGGAGGGTCTGCTTGCGTGGCTGCGATGAGTCGCTCGACGGTCCGGACCCGGGGCCGGATGGCGTCAACGACGTTCTATGTTGACGCCATTAATGGCGCCATTGATGGGGTGTCACGATCGACCGGACGTCCCTTCCTCCTGCACCTGGTCCAGTACGCCCGGCAGCGCCCGGAGAAACGACGCCACTTCGTCGTCGCCGATGATCAGCGGCGGGGAGAGGCGGAGCACGCTCGGCGTGACGGCGTTCACCAGGAAGCCCGCATCCTCGAGGGCTCGTTCCGCAGCGGCGGCCAGCGGCTCGGTGAGAACGACCGCGAGCAGCAGGCCGGCTCCCCGCACCTGGCCGACCAGCGGATGTGCCAACCCTTCGATGCCCTGGCGCAGGTTCTCGCCCTGCCGCGTGACATGCGGCAGAAGACGCTCGCCGGCGATCGTGTCGAGGACCGCGAGCGCAGCCGCGCACACCACCGGATTGCCCCCGAACGTCGTGCCGTGAGAGCCAGGTGTCAGCAAATCCGCCGCCGCACCGAAGGCGAGGGCCGCACCGATCGGGAGTCCGCCGCCGAGGCCCTTGCCGAGCGTGACGAGGTCCGGCTCCACTTCGTGGGCCTGATGCTCGAACCAGTGGCCGGTACGGCCGATGCCGGTCTGCACCTCGTCCAGGACGAGCAGGGCTCCCGCCGCCCGGGTGATCTCGCGCGCCGCGGCCAGATATCCGGACGGGGACACGACGACGCCGTTCTCGCCCTGGACCGGCTCCAGGACCACCAGCGCCGTATCGCTGTCGACAACCGCCCGCAGCGCCTCCGCGTCCCCGAACGGCACATGGGTGACCCCGCCGGGCAGCGGCTGGAACGGGTCCCGCTTCGCGGGCTGACCCGTGAGGGCGAGAGCGCCCATGGTGCGGCCGTGGAAGGATCCCTGCGCGGCGACGACCCGGCTGCGCCCGGTCAGCCTGCCGATCTTGAACGCGGCTTCGTTCGCCTCGGCGCCCGAGTTGGCGAAGAAGACCCGTCCAGGGCGCCCCGCGAGCTTCAACAGCCGTTCGGCTAGCACGATCTGCGGTTCGGCGACGAAGAGATTCGAGACATGGCCGAGCCGGCCGATCTGCTCGCGGACGGCGTCGACCACCGCAGGGTGCGCGGTGCCCAGGGAGTTGACCGCGATACCGCCGAGGAAGTCCACGTACTCCTTGCCGTCGGCGTCCCAGTACACGGCACCCTCACCGCGCACGATCGGTACGCGCGGCGTCCCGTAGGTGTCCATCAACGACGCCCGCCAGCGCTCGGTGAGCCTGTTGTTCGTCGTGCCGCTCATCGCAGCCCCCTTTCCTCGTCCGCTGTGACCGTGGTGCCGGACGCCTCGTCGGTGAGCATCGCGGTGAGGGTCGAATGCCGTACGCGTCCGTCGAGCACCCGCGCCCGGGCGACTCCATGACGTACCGCGTGCAGGCAGGCCGCCATTTTCGGGACCATTCCGTGGGTCAGCTCCGGCAGCAGTTTCTCGAGTTCGACGGCCGTGAGGCTTTCGATCACCTGGTCGCTGTTCGGCCAGTCGGCATAGAGGCCCTCCACGTCGGTGAGCAGAAGCAGCTCTCCGGCGCCGAGTGCGGTGGCCAGCGCGGCGGCGGCCGTGTCGGCGTTGACGTTGTAGACGTGTCCGTCGTCGGCACTGCGGGCGACCGACGAGACCACCGGTATGCGGCCGTCCGCGAGCAGCGCGTCGAGAACGCCGGTGTCCACCTCGCTGATCTCGCCGACCCGCCCGATGTCCAGGGGTTCGCCGTCGATCATCGGCAGATGTCTGACCGCCGTGATGGTGTCCGCGTCCTCGCCGGTCATGCCGACCGCGTACGGGCCGTGCCGGTTGATCAGTCCGACCAGTTCGCGTTGCACGCGGCCGGTGAGCACCATACGGACCACGTCCATCGCCGGGGGAGAGGTGACCCGCAGGCCTGCTTTGAACTCCGAGACGAGTCCGTGCCGTTCGAGCTCCGCATTGATCTGCGGGCCACCGCCGTGCACGACGACCGGACTGAACCCGGCGTCGCGCACCCGCGTGACGTCATGGGCGAAGGAAGCTTTCAGCTCCTCGTCCACCATGGCGTTCCCGCCCAGCTTGATCACGACTGTCCGGTGCTGCCCGGTGACGGGCCGAGGAGCGGCCGGAGCGTTGTCCCGATGCGCCCTCATGAGGAGTACGCACTGTTCTCGTGGACGTATGACGCGGTCAGGTCGTTGGTCCAGACAGTCGCCGCGTCGTGTCCCGCCGCGAGGTCGGCGGTGATCACGACCTCCCGGCCGCGCATGTCCACCGTGGCGCGGTCCGCGCCGATCGATCCGCCCTCGCAGACCCAGACACCGTTGATGGCGACGTTGAGCCGGTCCGGCTCGAAGGCGGCGGAGGTGGTGCCTATCGCGGCGAGCACCCGGCCCCAGTTGGGATCCTCGCCGTGCAGGGCGCACTTGAGCAGATTGTTGCGGGCCACGGACCGGCCGACCTCGACGGCATCGTCCTCCGATGCCGCGTTGACGACGTCGATCCGGATGTCCTTGCCGGCACCTTCGGCGTCGGCGACGAGCTGTCGCGCGAGGTCCTCGCAGACCGCGTGCACGGCCGTCGCGAACTCCTCGTAAGAGGGGACGATCCGCGACGCCCCGGAGGCGAGCAGCAGCACGGTGTCGTTGGTGGACATGCAGCCGTCGGAGTCGACGCGGTCGAAGGTGCTGCGGGTCGCCGTGCGCAGGGCGCTGTCGAGGGATTCACCGTCGATGTCCGCGTCGGTGGTCAGAACGACCAGCATGGTGGCGAGTCCGGGCGCCAGCATGCCCGCACCCTTGGCCATGCCTCCGACGGTCCAGCCGTCGGCCTCGGCCACCGCGGTCTTGTGCACGCTGTCGGTGGTCTTGATGGCGATCGCTGCCATATCGCCGCCGTCCGTGGACAGGTCCGCTGCCGCCTTCTCGACACCCGTGAGCAGTTTGTCCATCGGCAGCCGGACACCGATGAGCCCCGTGGACACGACGGCGACATCCGCCGTGTCATGGCCGCCGAGGACGTCGGCCACCTTCTCCGCGGTGGCGCGCACATCCTCCAGGCCGCCCCGTCCCGTACACGCGTTGGCGCCACCGGAGTTGAGTACGACGCTGCTCAAGGTGCCATCCGCGATGACGCGTTCGCACCACAGCACGGGGGCTGCCCTGACCCGGTTGGAAGTGAAGACTCCGGCCGCCGCCCTGAGCGGGCCGTTGTTCACCACCAGCGCCAGATCCAGGCCGCCGTGGACCTTGATCCCGGCGGCGACGCCCGCAGCCGAGAATCCGCGTGCTGCCGTGACACTCATGATGCAACTCCTCGGCCGAAAGGCCACAGTTGGTTACTCGGAGTGCCCTTGTGCGTGACGTGAATGTCAGTCCGGAAGGCGCCGCCTTCGAACAGCTCACCTACCGCGCAAGGGCAATTCAGTATTACGCCCAATAACTCCGTGGCGCCATACCGTAAGTGCTGGGAGTGCGGTTCACGGCACCGGGCGATGAGGGATCGGTGTCCCGCCGACAGGACAGCGGTGCGACGGTTCATCGATATTGACTTCGACGCTCAATACACTGATAGCGTCCCCGAACTGAGGCCGTGTCCTACCTGCCGGATCACCGAAAGGGCGAGTTTCGTATGTTCGTTCCCAGTCAATATCGCGAACCGGACAGTTCATGGATGGTCGATTTGCTCCGCAACAATCCTCTGGCGTTGATGGTGAGTAACGGAGCTGTGGCTGAGGCACCGTTTGCCACGCACCTTCCCGTCATTCCGGACCCTGCGGCGACCAACGAATGGTCCGCGGACCTGTCGGGTGCCACACTCCTTGGGCATATGAACAGGGCCAATCCTCACTGGAAGGCCCTTGAAAGCGGCAGCGTGGCCCTGCTGACATTCACAGGGCCGCACGCCTATGTCTCGCCGACGGTGTACGAGGTGACGCCGGCCGCGCCGACGTGGAACTTCACCTCGGTGCATGTGCGGGGCGTGGTGGAGAAAATTGATTCCACGGAGGAGACCCTGGAAGTGGTCCAGTCCACTGTCCGTGCTTTTGAGGCTGATTTCGGCGCCGACTGGGATATGGCCGAATCGCTCGATTACTTCCGCCGCATCGTGCCCGGCGTCGGGGCGTTCCGGCTCACGGTGTCGGGGGCCGAGGGAATGTTCAAGCTCAGCCAGGAGCAGAAGCCCGAGGTTCGCGACCGTGTGCAGAAGGAGTTCAGCGGGCGGGAGTGCGGTCGGCACCGCGAGACCGCGGCGTTCATGAGCCAACTCCCGTGACGGTCTTCGCCCCTGCGCAGTGGGGCAACAGCGAGGGCCCGCACGCCGTCAGG
>NZ_JBHTSF010000225.1:0-11904 GCF_042795295.1 Streptomyces sp. NPDC056486 | reverse complement strand
AATCTTTCAGCCGTCCGGCGATTGAGGACCGGGGTCTGGGGCGGAGCCCCTGCGCGGCGAAGCCGCCAATAGATGCAGCCGGGAAGGGGCGGGGTGGGGGAAAGCCCCGCAGGGACCGCCCCTGCCTAGCCGTTCAACTCCGCAAGCACCCGCAACGTATGGCGGTCCGGGGCCAGTACCAGCAGATCCGTCACCGGACCCTTACGCCACAACTCCAGCCGCTCCGCGATACGCCCGCGCGGCCCCACCAACGAGATCTCATCGGCGAAAGCATCCGGCACGGCCATCACCGCCTCCTCCCGCCGCCCCGCAAGAAACAGCTCCTGAATCCTGCGCGCCTCCTCCTCGAACCCCATCCGCGCCATCAGATCCGCATGAAAGTTTCGCGCGGAGTGCCCCATTCCGCCGATATAGAACCCCAGCATCGCCTTGACCGGAAGCAAGCCTTCCGCAACGTCGTCGCAGACCTTCGCCCGCGCCATGGGCGCGACCATGAAACCGTCCGGCACGCCCGCAAGCGACGCCTCGTACACGTCGGCCCGCATCGGCGACCAGTAAAGGGGCAGCCACCCGTCCGCGATCCGCGCCGTCTGCGCGATGTTCTTCGGGCCCTCCGCACCGAGCAGCACCGGCAGATCTGCCCGCAGCGGATGCGTGATCGGTTTCAGGGGCTTGCCGAGACCGCTGCCGTCCTCCCCCCGGTAGGGGTGGGAGTGAAAGCGTCCGTCCAGGGCGACCGGGCCCTCCCGCCGCAGCACCTGGCGGATGACATCCACGTACTCCCGCGTGGCGGTCAGCGGCGACTTCGGGAACGGCCTGCCGTACCACCCCTCCACCACCTGCGGCCCGGAAAGCCCGAGCCCGAGCATCATCCGCCCACCGGACAGGTGGTCCAGAGTCAGCGCGTGCATCGCGGTCGTCACCGGAGACCGCGCCGCCATCTGTACGATCGCCGTGCCCAGCTTGATCCGCGAGGTCTGTGCCGCGATCCAGGTGAGGGGGGTGAAGGCGTCGGACCCCCACGCCTCCGCCGTCCACACGGAGTCGTACCCGAGCCGCTCGGCCTCCTGGGCGAGTGCCACGTGCCCGGGGTCGGGGCCGCGCCCCCAGTAGCCGAGAGCGAGTCCCAGGCGCATACCTGTGCCCATCCCCGATCCTTTCTGACGGGCCGTCAGTTCACTGCAGGATGGCGACTGTACGACAACGGCCCCCCACCCGGAAGGGTGAGGGGCCGCGAGGTGTGGGAGAGACCAGAGTGGCCGATCAGCCGCGCTGGATCCCCGTGGTGTCCTGCAGCACGCCGCGACGGCCGTCCTGCGTCTGGGCCACCAGGCCGGGGCCGCGCTGCTCGACGGCCAAGTACCAGGTGCCGGGCGCCAGTTCGGCGATCGGCGTCGGCGAACCGTCCTCCGCGTACAGCGGACGCGGCACCGGCACGGCGAACCAGAACGGTGAGAACTCACCGGTGGCCTGCGCCGCCCCGGGAGGCGGCGTCTGCTGCCCCGGCTGCGGCTGACCCGGCTGGGCGCCGAAGGGCTGACCCTGCTGGGGCTGACCGGGCTGGGCGCCGTACGGCTGGCCCTGCTGCGGCTGGCCCTGCGCACCGGGGTACCCGTAGCCACCCTGCGGCTGGCCGCCGTAGGGCTGGGGGGCGGCGGGGCGCGGGGCGCCGATGAGGGGAGCCTTGAAGGCGGGGACGGTCAGGGCGAGGATCGCCCCGGCGGCCAGGACCAGCGCGGCGATCAGGGAGAGAATGGTGCCGATGCCGGCGTCGATGCCGCTGTCACCCTGCCCCATGTTGTCGATGCCGCTGGCCGGGTCGAAGATCTGACCGAGGGCGCTCCAGAGAGCGGCCACGGTGAACACGACGCCGAAGTGGCCGAGGTCGATGCCCAGGACCTTCGGGGCCGCGGGCAGGCCGCGAGCCACGATGATGCAGACGGCGCCGATGAGCCCGGCCAGGGTGACGCTCATCAGGAACGGCCCGCTGTTCCAGGCGTTGGGCATGTCGGCGGAGTCCGAGATGCTTTCGATATCCCAGATGTCCAAGAACGAGGCGATGAACAGCAATACCGCTGCCCCGATCACCACGCCGTCGCCTCGAGTGAGAGAGCGGATATTCACTTCAGGTCCTTCGTCAGTCGTCTCGTCGGTGGAGGCGTCGCTCGCCCCAGGTAGCGGCGCGGAGCGCGGGGATGGCCCCCCATCGTACGGAGGACATTATCGTCCGCACGGGTGGGGTGTCTGCTCGGGATAAAGACCTACCGACGCGTTATCCCCGCAGAAAGCTCACGATTCCGTCCGAGATCCCCCGGGCCGCCTTCTGCCGCCAAGTGCCATTGGTGAGCAACGCCTCGTCCTTGGCGTCCCGCATATTGCCGCACTCGATGAACACCTTGGGGACGGTGGACAGATTGAGACCGCCCAGATCCTTGCGCACGTCGAGGCCCGTGCCGTCGCCGACGTAGTTGGACGGGGCGCTGCCCGTCGCGCTCAGGAACTTCCCGGCGACGCGCTCGCCCAAGGCGCGCGACGGGACGACGATCTTGGAGGTGTCCGCGGAACCCGACTTCACCGACGCGGGCAGGATCACGTGGAAACCGCGGTTGCCCGCCGCCGAACCGTCGGCGTGGACGGAGACGACGGCGTCCGCGTGGGCGTTGTTGCCGATGCGGGCGCGCTCGTCGACGCAGGGACCCCAGGGGCGGTCGCCGTCCTGGGTGAACTTCACCGTGGCGCCCTGCTTCTGGAGCAGCGTGCGCAGGCGGCGCGAGACGTCGAGGGTGAACTGGGCCTCGCTGTAACCGTTGTTCGTGGAGGTGCCCGTGGTGTCGCACGCCTTGCGGTTGGTGCCGATGTTCACCAGGCGGTTGATCTCGGCCGTGTGCTTGCCGTTGCCCGGGTTGTGGCCGGGGTCGATGACGACGACCTTGCCCTTGAGGGGGCCGGAGGCCGCGGGGCCGCCCGACGACTTCGGCGGCTTCGTCGCGCTCGGCTTGCCGCTCGCCTTGTCGTCGGCTTCATCGCCCTTGTCGCCCTGGTGGGTCTTGTCGTCCTTGTCGGATGCCGACGGGGACGGCTTGTCCGCCGATGGGCCCTGCGCGGACTCGGACTGGCTCGACGCGGGGAGAGTCCTGGGCGGCTCGCTCCCGCCGGGGCCGCTCGTCGCCTCGTAGATGAGCCACCCCGCCAGGCACGTCGGCACCAGCGCGGCGAGCGTCACGGTGAGGGGGCCGCCGCTGAAACGGCGGGGCGGGCGTGGGGGCTGGCTTTCCGGACCGACGTACGACACGACTGACACCTTACGGGCCGTTCACGTGCTCCCGCAGCGTCCCAGGACTCTCCGGCGCACGTGCCGTAGCCGATCTGTCCGTTCGGCGGAAGGCGGAGTCAGATTCCCGGGCCCGTCCGCCGCAGGACACGCAGCGAGTCGGTTGCCGAGACCTCGGTGAACGCGCCGGACTCCAGCGCCCTCAGGTAGACGCGGTACGGGGCCTGGCCCGTCATGATGTCCGCCGGGTTCGGGAAGACGTCGTGGATCAGGAGCAGGCCGCCCTCCGCGATGTGCGGGGCCCAGCCCTCGTAGTCGCCGGTGGCGTGCTCGTCCGTGTGGCCGCCGTCGATGAAGACGAGACCGAGCGCCCCGCCCCACGCCTTGGCCACCTGCGGCGAGCGGCCGACGATCGCGATCACGTGGTCTTCGAGGCCCGCGTGGTGGAGCGTGCGGCGGAAGGTTGGGAGGGTGTCCATCCGGCCGACCTCCGGGTCCACCGTCGCCGGATCGTGGTACTCCCAGCCAGGCTGCTGCTCCTCGCTGCCGCGGTGGTGGTCCACCGTGATCGCCGAGACGCCCGCCTCGCGTGCGGCGTCGGCGAGCAGGATCGTGGAGCGGCCGCAGTACGTTCCGACCTCCAGGAGCGGCAGGCCGAGCGCCGCGGCTTCTGCTGCCGCGTCGTACAGGGCGAGGCCTTCGCCGGTGGGCATGAACCCCTTCGCCGCTTCGAAGGCGGCCAGGATCTCCGGCTCGGGAGCCATGGGGGTTCCTCCGGTTGTTTAATGCGATGGGGTTGGTCTGCGGGCCGCCCTATGCTGCCGCATGGCCCGGCCGTTGACCGAGGCGGGGCCGTACACAGGAGTGGAAGGCGGCATGACCATGCAACTCGTACCGGCGGATCCGACGGTGCTGCATCCCTTTCCGGACCAGCCTCGTGTCGTATTGCTGAAGCCGCTGGTGAAGTCGCCGTTGATCGAGGTGGGGGAGTACTCCTACTACGACGATCCGGATGACGCGACGGCCTTCGAGACGCGCAATGTCCTCTACCACTACGGGCCGGAGAAGCTCCGCATCGGGAAGTTCTGCGCCTTCGGCACGGGGGTGCGGTTCATCATGAACGGCGCCAACCACCGGATGGACGGGCCCTCGACCTTTCCCTTCCCCATCATGGGGGGCTCGTGGGGCGAGCACTTCGATCTGATCAGCGGGCTGCCGGGGCGGGGGGACACCGTTGTCGGCAACGATGTCTGGTTCGGGCACGGCGTGATGGTGATGCCCGGGGTGCGGATCGGGCACGGGGCCGTTGTCGCATCCGGGTCCGTCGTCGTGGACGACGTCCCTGATTACGGCATCGTCGGCGGCAATCCCGCCAAGCTCATCCGTACGCGGTACAGCGAGGACGAGGTCGCGCGGCTGCTGGCCGTCGCTTGGTGGGACTGGCCTGCGGAACA
The DNA here is from genome assembly GCF_042795295.1 of Streptomyces sp. NPDC056486. Lineage (NCBI taxonomy): Bacteria > Bacillati > Actinomycetota > Actinomycetes > Kitasatosporales > Streptomycetaceae > Streptomyces > Streptomyces sp. NPDC056486. The sequence goes on along the minus strand of NZ_JBHTSF010000225.1, from coordinate 7,179 downwards.
GCTCACCGAGCATGTGCGGACTGTTATGTCCGGGACGATCGATGAGCTGGAGAAGGTCGCGCCGCGGGCCTAGCGGCGGCCTTGGCTGCCGTCATCACCGGCTTCGCCGAGTTCGTCCTCAATTGCCGGACGGGCTGGAATGCCCAGCCCGTCCGGCGCCCGCCCTACGCCAGCACGTCGCTCCCACCCGGCAGCGGAAGATCGACCTCCACCGCGTCCCCGCGATGCGCCGCCGCCGAGGCAAGCGGCGCATGCCCGGCGGCCGTCGCGGCGAGGACGTACGAGCCGTCGCCCGGGACCGGGAGCGAGTAGCGGCCGCCCTCATCCGTGAGGGCCGACCCCGCCTGCCGCCCCCTGCGGTCGATCAGCGTGACCTTGGCCCGCGCGACCGGCGTCCCGGAGGGGCTGAGGACCCGGCCGTGGAAACCGGCGAGGGCCTCCGTCGCGGCGCGCAGGTTCGCGTCCTCCTCACTGCTCGCCCGGAGCTGGGTCTTGACCGAGCGGCGGGCGGAGGGCAGGAACAGGGCGAAGACCAGGCCCAGGGCGACCGCGCCCGTGGCGATCAGGAAGGACGTGCGGAAGCCCGTCATCGTGGGGACGGCGACGCCGCCCACATGGTTCGCCGTGTTGGCGAGGACCATGCCGATGACGGCGCTCGAAACCGACGTACCGATCGACCGCATCAGGGTGTTGAGGCCGTTGGCCGCACCCGTCTCCGAAGGCGGAACGGCCCCGATGATCAGCGCGGGGAGCGAGGAGTAGGCGAGGCCGATGCCCGCGCCGACCACGACCGCGATGATGATGGTCTGCCAGGGGGCGCTCATCAGGCCGAGGCCCGCGCCGTAGCCGATCCCGATGATCAGCATGCCGAGGATGAGGGTCACCTTCGGGCCGTACTTCGCCGACAGACGCGCGTACACCGGCGCCGTGAACATCATCGTGAGGCCGAGCGGTGCCACGCACAGGCCCGCGACGACCATGGACTGGCCGAGGCCGTAGCCGGTGGCGGTCGGCAGCTGGAGCAGCTGCGGGAGGACCAGTGAGATCGCGTAGAACGCGACGCCGACCGTGATCGAGGCGAGGTTGGTGAAGAGGACCGCGGGGCGGGCCGTGGTGCGCAGGTCCACCAGCGGCGCCTTGAGGCGCAGCTCCATCACACCCCAGAGGACCAGGACGGCAGCCGCCGCGCCGAACAGGCCGAGCGTCATGCCCGAGGTCCAGCCCCAGTCGCTGCCCTTGGTGATGGGGAGGAGGAAGAGGACGAGTCCTGCGGAGAGGCCGATCGCGCCGAGGACGTCGAAGGTGCCCTGCGCCTTCACGGTGCTCTCGGGTACGAAGAGGACGGTCAGGAGCATCGATATGACGCCCAGGCCCGCCGCGCCGAAGAACAGCATGTGCCAGTCGGCGTGCTGGGCGGTCAGCGCCGCGAGCGGCAGGGCGAGGCCGCCGCCGACGCCGATGGACGAGCTCATCAGGGCCATCGCGGAGCCGAGCTTCTCGCGGGGCAGCTCGTCGCGCATCAGGCCGATGCCGAGCGGGATGGCGCCCATCGCGAAGCCCTGGAGGGCGCGGCCGACGATCATCACGACGAGGTCGTCGGTGAAGCCGCAGATCAGCGACCCGACGACCATCACGGCCAGGCTCGTCAGTAGCATGCGGCGCTTGCCGTAGAGGTCACCGAGGCGGCCCATGATCGGGGTCGACACGGCGCCCGCGAGCAGGGTCGCCGTCATGACCCAGGTGGCGTTCGACGGCGTGGTGCTCAGCAGCGTCGGCAGGTCCTTGATGACCGGCACCAGGAGCGTCTGCATCACCGCGACGACGATGCCGGCGAAGGCGAGTACGGGGACGACTCCGCGGGTGCCGCGTTGGTGGGTCGTCGACTGCGTCATTACGTGGGGCCTCCGGGGCGGTGCAAAAGCTGGCAGGGGTACGGACTGCGGGGGTACGTGCAGTAGGAACCTGTTTCCCGAGGCGACTATTCCGACGGATGTCGTACGAGGGCAAGTCTTGACCTGTTGTTAACCAGTCGGATAAGTGCTGCGCCGGCGAGCCCGGAACGAGCCCAGTATCTGACCTTCCGTCAGATTGGAACGTGTTCTAGTCTGTCGCCGTCCCGGAAGCTGCTACCGGCGAGGACGCGCATGAGCATCGGAATCACGCAGGAACAGCGGGAGTTGGCGGCAGCGGTGCGCGGTTGGATCACCCGCGCCGTGCCGCCCGACGAGATACGGAAACTGCTCGACGGGCCGCCCGGCTCAGGCGGCAGGCCCGCCTACTGGGACGGCCTCGTCGAGCAGGGGCTGCTCGCGGTGCACCTGCCCGAGGAGTACGGGGGCGGTGGTGGCGACCTCGTGGACCTCGCCGTCGTCCTGGAGGAGGCCGGGCGGGCCGCGCTCCCGGGGCCGTACCTGGCGAGCTCCCTCGCCTCGGAGGTGCTGCACCGCGCGGGCGCCCGTGAACTGGCCGCCGACCTGGCGTCCGGGGCGCGGATCGGCGCCGTCGCGCTCGGCGCGGGCACGCTCACCGCGGTGTCCGTGGCGGACGGCTTCGTCCTCGACGGCACCGCGCCGCCCGTTCTCTCGGGGGCGGACGCCGACCTGCTGATCCTGCCCGCGGAGTCCGCGAGCGGAACCGTGTGGCTCGCCGTCGACGCGGCCGAGCTGACCGTACGTACGCAGGAGAGCGCCGATCCGACGCGGCCCACCGCCGACGTGACGGCGGACGGGGTGGAGGTCCCGGCCGCGCGGCTGCTCGCCGTCGACAAGGCGCTCGTGCGCGACCTGGCGTGCGCCCTGTACGCGGCGGACGCGTGCGGAGTGGCGGCCTGGGCGCTTGGGACCGCGTCCGATTACGCGAAGGTGCGGGAACAGTTCGGGCGGCCCATCGGGCAGTTCCAGGCGGTCAAGCACGCCTGCGCGGACATGCTGGTGCGCCTCGAACAGGCGCGGGCACTCGCCTGGGACGCGGCGCGGGCGGCCGACGAGCCCCCGGAGGTGCGGGGGCTGGTCGCCGCGCTCGCCGCCGGGGCCGCGCTAGACGCCGCGTACTCCTGCGCCAAGGACTCCATCCAGATCCTCGGCGGCATCGGCTTCACCTGGGAGCACGACGCGCACCTGTATCTGCGCAGGTCACTGGTTGCCCGGCAGCTGCTCGGCACCGGTGACGGGCACCGGCTGCGGGCGGTGCGGCTCGCGGAGAGCGGGGCGCGGCGCGAGCTGCGGATGGAGCTGCCGCAGGAGGCGGAGGCGTACAGGGAGCGGGCCCGCGAGGCCGTCGCGCCGGCGCGGGGGCTCGACCCGGCCGCCGCCCGCAAGGCACTCGCGCCGACCGGCTACGCGGCGCCCCACCTGCCCGAGCCGTACGGCCTGGGCGCGGGGCCCGTCCAACAGCTCGCCGTGCAGGAGGAGTTGGCGGCTGCCGGAGTGCGCGTCAGCGATCTCGGGATAGCCACCTGGGTGGTGCCCTCGCTCATCGCATACGGCACGAGCGAGCAGCAGGAGCGGTTTCTGGCGCCGACGCTCAGGGGCGAGGTGCTGTGGTGCCAGCTGTTCAGCGAGCCCGGGGCGGGCTCGGACCTGGCCTCGCTGCGGACGCGGGCGGAGCGGGTCGACGGCGGCTGGCTGATCAACGGGCAGAAGGTGTGGACGAGCGCGGCGCAGTGGGCGGACCACGGGATCCTGCTCGCCCGCACGGACCCCGAAGCGCCCAAGCGCAAGGGCCTGACGTACTTCCTCATCGACATGAAACGGGCATCGGGCGTCGACATCCGCCCGCTGATGGAGATCACCGGGGACTCCCTCTTCAACGAGGTCTACTTCGACGACGTCCTGCTGCCCGCCGACGCGGTCGTCGGCGAGGTGAACGACGGCTGGCGGGTCGCGCGCCACACGCTCGGCAACGAACGCGTCCACATGGCCGACCAGCTGACCTTCGACACCGGCCTCGAAGCGCTCATCGCGCGCGCCGGTGATCTCGACGGCGCCTGCCGCGCGCGGATCGGCGCGCTCGCGGCCGAGGCGCACGCGCTCGCCTGCATCGGCCTGCGAACGACGATGCGGCAGGTGTCGGGCGCGGAACCGGGCGCCGGGGCCTCCATCCGCAAGCTCGTGCAGACCTCGCATCAGCAGAAGGTCGCCGAGCTCGCCGTCGAACTGCTCGGCCCGGCGGGCGCGGTGCGCGAGGACGCGGGAGAGCGGGCGCTGCACGGCTTCCTGATGTCGCGCTGCCTGACCATCGCGGGCGGGACCACGCAGGTGCAGCTGAATGTCGTCGCGGAGCGGCTCCTGGGCCTGCCGAGGGACCCCGAGCCCCGCCCCATCATCTAGCCCCACCCTTGAGAAGGAGCTGGCCAGTGAAGGCGTACATAGTCGGCGTCGGAATGACGAAGTTCGAGAAGCCCGAGACGCGGGACTGGCAGTACTGGGACATGGCGAAGGAGGCGGGCTCCAAGGCGCTCGACGATGCCGGGATCTCGTACGAGCAGGTGGAACAGGTCCCGGTCGGCTACTGCTTCCAGGCCTCGACGGCGGGGCAGCGTGCCGCGTACGAGCTGGGCCTGACCGGCGTCCCCGTCTACAACGTGAACAACAACTGCGCGACGGCGTCGACCGCGCTGATGATGGCGCGGCAGTTCGTCGAGGGCGGCATCAACGACTGCGTGCTCGCGCTCGGCTTCGAGAAGATGGCGCGCGGCGCGCTGGGGGGCGGGAGCGACGGCGGGGACTTCAAAACGTCCCCCGTGGCCCGGCACTACGGCGTGATGGCCGCGGCGCACGGCTTCGAGATGACCCCGCCCACCGCCCAGATCTTCGGCAACGCGGCCCGCGAGCACATGGAGAAGTACGGCACGACAGAGGCACAGCTGGCCGCCGTGGGCGCCAAGAACCACCGGCACTCGGTGCACAATCCGTACGCCCAGTTCCAGGACGAGTACACCGTCGACGAGATCCTCGCCGCCAAGACCATCCACCGCCCCCTCACCAAGCTGCAGTGCTCGCCGACGTCGGACGGCTCCGCGGCGGCGGTCGTCGCGTCGGAGCGGTTCGTGGAGCGGCACGGATTGCAGGACCGCGCCGTGGAGATCGCCGCGCAGGCGATGACGACGGACACGGGGGAGTCCTTCGACTCGGGCTCGTGCATCGACGTCGTGGGGCAGCCGATGTCGCGGGCGGCGGCACGGCAGGTGTACGAGGGGTCGGGCCTCGGCATCGAGGACGTCCACGTGATCGAGCTGCACGACTGCTTCTCGATCAACGAGCTCCTCACGTACGAGGCGCTCGGCATGTGCGGGGCGGGGGAGTCCGGGAAGCTCGTCGAGAGCGGGGCGACGACGTACGGCGGGCGGTGGGTGGTGAACCCGTCGGGCGGCCTGATCTCCAAGGGGCATCCGCTCGGCGCGACCGGGATCGCTCAAGTGGCGGAGCTCACCTGGCAGTTGAGGGGAGAGGCGGACGCACGGCAGGTGGCGGGGGCGCGGGTGGGGCTCGCGCACAACATCGGGCTCGGGGGAGCGGCGGTGGTGACGTTGCTGCGGAAGGGTTAGGGGCTGATGGGGCAGGGGCAGCGGCCTTGAGTCCTAGGACCCGCGGCCGAGGATCTTTGCGCCGAAACCCCGATGCACGGGGCACGCAATCCCTGAGAACATGCCCGTCATGGTCCAAACGCCCCCTGACACTTACATAGCCGCGACCTCGCGGAAGTCCGCACCCGTCTGGGCAGTGCTGCTCGCCGCCTGCGCGGGGCAGTTCCTCGTCGTCCTTGACGTGTCGGTGGTGAACACGGCGCTGCCCTCCATGCGGTCCGACCTGGGCATGAGCGCCGTCGGACTGCAGTGGGTGGTCAACGCGTACTCGATCGCCTTCGCCGGCTTCATGCTGCTCGGCGGGCGGGCCGGAGACCTCTTCGGCCGTAAGCGGATGTTCCTGGTCGGGCTCGGGCTCTTCACGGTGGCCTCGCTCGCGGGCGGGCTCGCACAGGCCGAGTGGCAACTGCTCGCCGCGCGGGCGGTGCAGGGGCTCGGCGCGGCGGTCCTCGCCCCTTCGACCCTGACGATCCTCACGTCGGCGGTGCCCGAGGGGCCCGCCCGGATACGGGCGATAGGGACCTGGTCGGCGGTCGGCGCGGGCGGCGGCGCCGCGGGTGGTCTCGTCGGCGGAGTCCTCACCGACCTGCTCTCCTGGCGCTGGGTGCTCCTGATCAACGTGCCGATCGGCGCTCTCGTCTTCGTCGCGGGCATGGCCTGGCTCACCGAGAGCCGGGCCGGCGAGGCACGCCGCCTCGACGTACCGGGCGCGGTCTTTGTGACGGCGGGGCTCGCCACGCTCGCGTACGGGATCGTGCAGACCGAGGAGAAGGGCTGGACGGCTTCGGCGACCCTGCTGCCGCTCGCCGCCGGGCTCCTGCTGCTCGGCCTCTTCGTCCTGGTCGAGGCGCGTACGAAGGTGCCGCTGATGCCGCTGAAGCTGTTCAGGGTGCGGTCCGTTTCGGCGGCGAACGCGGCGATGTTCGTGTGCGGCGGCGGCATGTTCGCCATGTGGTTCTTCATGACGCTGTACGCGCAGAACGTCCTGGGCTACTCGGCCCTGAAGGCGGGCCTGGCGTTGATTCCCTCGTCCCTGACGATCGTCTTCGGCTCGAAGCTGGCGCCGCGGCTGATGCCCGTGCTCGGGGCGAAGAACGTGTCCGTGCTCGGGATCCTGGTGGCGGCGGCCGGGTTCGGCTGGCAGTCCCTGATGACCGCCGACGGAGGCTACGTCACCTCGATCATGCTGCCCGGCATCGTGATGATGTTCGGCGCGGGGCTCGCCACGACGCCGCTGGCGTCCCTGGGTACTTCGGGGGCGGCGCCCGGGGATGCGGGGCTTGTCTCGGGGCTCATCAATACGTCGCGCACGATGGGGGGCGCGCTTGGGCTCGCGGTCCTCTCGACGGTTTCCGCGTCGCGGATGGGGGGTTCGACCACTCCGGAGGCGCTGACGGCCGGGTACGCGATGGCGTTCCGGACCAGTGGGTGCATTTTGCTGGTGGGGGTTGTGGTGCTGCTGGTGTGGATGCCGCGGGACGGGTCCAAGCGCTGATTTCTCCCCGACCCCGCCCCTTCCCGAGACCATGGGGCTCCGCCCCCTGGACCCCCGACAAGATGGCCTCAAACGCCGGCCGGGCTGAAAGTATCCAGCC
>NZ_JBHTSF010000224.1:0-11909 GCF_042795295.1 Streptomyces sp. NPDC056486 | reverse complement strand
CCACCCACCTGTCCCCATGTGAGGGTGAGGCGGCGGACTGGTCGGTCGGCGACTACCTCCTCGCCCACGTGGTGGACCAACTGGCCGACGCGAACTGGATGTTCGCGACGGTCAATCAGGACGAGGACGCGGATCCCTTGGACCCGCCCGAGCCACTGCCGCGACCGGGCGCCGATGTTTCCCTGGACGTCTCGGCCCCGCAGGACCAGCTGCCCACGCCTCCCAACCCAACGCCTGGGGAGCTGGCCGCCTTCTTCGCTTGACGGGGAACTGACGGGGGCTCCTGCGAGGGGCCGTCATGTCGAGCGCAGGCGGACCTTCCACGTCGGCATGGTGCCCCACCCCGGCTCCCCCAGGTGACCGCAGCCAACGGCGACGAGCCCGGGGCCGGGCAGGGTGATGGTGCTGCGGAATTTGTCGCTGTGCGAGATCAGCTCCCGCTTCCCGGTCCATTGGAAATTGTAGAACCAGACCGCACCGTGCCCTTCAAAGTCGACCTCTGCTTCTGCCTCGCCACCGTGATACGCGTACACGCGGGACGCGGACCCCGAGGTCTCGTCGGTCAGCTTGGGCGCAGTCGAGAGTTCACCGAGGGAAATGTTCCAGCGTCCGGGCTTGTGGCCCCCGTTGGATATGGCAAGTCGCGAATAACGCGCCGGAATTACGATGTGTGATTTCTCGGCACCCCATCCCGAGCCTCCGATGAACTCTCGAAGGACCGTGCTGCCTTCCGTGCGGTCACCGTCGATGTCGAACGACCTCCCGAGCCGCCGTCCCCACGCCTCTGCGAGCAGAGGGCGTCCGGTCAGTGCGGCCGGCAGGTCGAATTCGGACCTGCCCCGGCCGGAAAAGAGCTCCGAGGGCCCTTCGGGCATGTGAACACCTTTCAGGAGGATTGCCGCATGGGTGAAGGTGATGTGAAGCCGATCAAGGACAGGCTCGCAGACCTTGACAAGCAGATCCAGTCGTTCACGGACGCGGATCCGTTGGAACCGCCCACGCCCCTCCCGTGCCCGGGCACCGACCGACAGTCGACGCCCCAGGACACCCAGGACGCCCAGGAACCCACCCCCTGCCCCGAGCTGTCGGCCATGCGACTGGCCGCTTTCCTCTCCTGACCTTCCCGCCACGACAGCGGACAGGCGATGATCTGCCGGACAGCGTGGAATAGGGGAGGGAACCTCGTGAACGACCCGAAACAGCAGTGGTCATCTTGGCGCAGCGGCGAAGTCCTCATTCGTGAGACCGGCGACGCCTGCCCCATACCGTTGGAAATCCGAGGCGTGATGGGTACGGCCCTTGATGTGACTGCCGTCCAGCGCACCGAGGTGACCCACGAGCCGGGATTCCATTCCACCGTGTGGGGGGCCAGTCGCCAACGCATTGTCCTGCCACCTGAATTCAATTCCCTGCGGCTCTACAGACGTTCGTCCAGCAAGGCCTTCTTCTCGGGCCTTGGCGGCTGGCGGGTGACGCGGCTCGCCGACCACGAAGTCGAACCTGTCGCCGGTCGGATGTCCGGGGAAGGGCCGTGGGTGCTGCGTATCGACGAAGGCTCCACAAAGAGCCTCAACATCACGTGGAACAAGGGCGACTACGCCGGGACGCTGACACTTTTCGGGCCCGGTTCCGGCCCCGGTAAGGAGCTCTCCAAGCCCAACCACACCCACGAGACCATCACTGTCACCGGACCTGGCTACCTCTTGCTGGACGCCCAGCACTGGAGTCTCACCACAGACTGAACCCACCCACCTGTCCCCATGTGAGGGTGAGGCGGCGGACTGGTCGGTCGGCGACTACCTCCTCGCCCACGTGGTGGACCAACTGGCCGACGCGAACGCGACGGTCAATCAGGACGAGGACGCGGATCCCTTGGACCCGCCCAAGCCGCTGCCGCGACCGGGCGCCGGCCTGTCCGTCGACGGTCAGGAGCAGCAACCGGAAGGCGACGGCACGCCCAACCCGACGCCGGAGCAGTTGGCTTCCTTCTTCTCCTGACGCGGCGCTTCGGCGTGGCGCCCTCAGGTCACTTCAGCGTCAACTTCCATTTCTGCATCGGGCCCCATGAGCGGAAGGGCGCGGAAACAGTGATCAGGCTTTTGGCGGGGATCTTGACGGTCCCGCTGAAGCTGCCGGTGTTGCTCGCCAACTCCTCTTCGTGGCCTCCGTCCAGGTCGAAACTCCGTACACAGCCCGCGCCCTGGAACTGCACATGTGCCGGTGCCTCGTCACCCCGGTGAATGAATGCGCGCGACACGCCACCCGTGTTCTCGGCCAACAGTTCGGGGAGCTGCGATATGGCCTTGCATTCCACGTTCCACCGGCCCGCTCTGTCCAGTGCTGTGGCGCCGTTGATGACCAATCGGCGGTATCGGCCGGAAACCGGCATGTGGAGCTTCTCTCGGGCGGACGAGCTCCCTATGGGTTCTTGTTTGGTGAAACCTGCCTCTTCGAACTCCCCGTGCACCCAGAAACCCCGGCCGAGCAGGGATCCCCAGATCTCGATGAAGAATTCGGTGCCGACAAAATGGCCGGGGATGGTGAATTCGGACTTTCCCCAGCCGGAGAAGGTGTCAGGTTCCGTTGGCACGACTTACCTTTCACAGGAGGCTTTGAGCCATGAGTAATAGCGAAGAGAAGCCACTCGCAGAGAGACTGACAGCTCTCGAGGAGTCCGTCCAGCCGTTCATGACGAAGGCCGAAAGTGGCTGGGCCAAGGCCGATGCCGTGGGCGCCACCGCCGCGGCCACCGGGGTCTCGACGGAGTTCACCGGTATCGGTACCGGGGTGAAGCTCTGGAGTGCCGAGTTCGACCTGAAGCAGCACCTTGCCGACAACAAGGACAAAAGGCTGGAGCGGTCTCCCGAGATCCTGCGGGCGCAGCTCTCCGCCGCGCAGTCCGACATCGCCCGCATCAGGTCGTCCCTCACCAATGCCGATGGCAAGGCCAACCGCGCCCACCAACGCATAAGCGACCTCTCCCGCGACCTCAACCAGAAGATCCGCCGCAAGGCCGACAAGTCCGCCGTCGGTGCGGCCAACAACCGACAGAACAGTCAGATCTCGGCGCTCCGCAGCAGCCAGGTCTCCGCGCTGCGCCGCGAAGCCCAGCAGGCCAACGCCAACGTGCGGCAGCTCAACAACGAGATCACCCGCCTCAATTCCCGCTTCTGACGCGACGAGTGAGAGGCAGAGACGCAGACGCAGAGACGCAGACGCAGAGGAGCACACACCCATGGGACTGAACCAGTCCATAGGAACCGCGGCCACCCAACTGGGCCGCATGCGGAGCGCGGCGAGTCAGGCCGCGTCCAAGATCGGCGCGTTGGGGAAGTCGACCGGCAGCGCCGCCACCCCGGTCGGCAAGATCGGCAAGTCGAGCGGCACCGCTTCGAGCGCCGTCAGCAAGTTCGGTAAGTCGGCCGGCACCGCTTCCACCGCCGTCGGGAAATTGCGTACCTCCGCCAACAGCGGCGACGGCGCCGTCCGGAAACTGCACTCCGGGCTGCGTACCGCCGACGGATCCCTCGGCAAGGCCCGTAAGGGATCCGACAAGTTCAAGAGCTCGCTGGACAAGCTGCGGGGCTCCGCCGACAAGGCGAAGAACGCCCTGCGCGACGTGAAGCGCCAGGCCGACGCCGTCGACAAGTCCGTAGGCAAGGCGGGCAAGAACGCCGACAAGAGCGGCAAGTCGATGGGCAAGATGGGCAAGGGGCTGAAGGGGGCGAGCCTGGCCCAGAAGGGGCTCAACCTCGCCATGGCGGCCAGCCCGTTCGGCCTGATCATGGCCCTCGCGGCCCCGCTGATCGCCCAGTTCGTGAACATGGACAAGGTCACCGCCGCCCTCAAGCGAGGCATGGCCGCCGCCTGGAAGGGCATCAAGTCCGGCACCCGTACCGCCGTCGACTTCATCAAGCCCCTGGTCAAGGGGCTCGGCAACCTCATCCTCACCCCGATCAAGGGCCTCGCGTCCGCCCTGAACGGGGTCTTCGGCGTCCTCGCCGGGATCAAGATCTCCATCCCGAGCTGGGTGCCCAAGTGGGGCGGCAAGTCCTTCGGGTTCCCGAGGCTCCACGTGCCCGTGCCGCACCTCGCCCAGGGCGGCATCGTGCAGGCCCGCAGGGGCGGCACCCTCGCGCTCGTCGGTGAGGCGGGCGAGAGCGAGGCCGTCATCCCGCTCTCCAAGCTGGAGCGGATGATCACCAACGGTGGCGGGAACACCGTCGCCCTGCGCCGCCTCGCCGAGGCCATGGAGCGCCTCGCCGACCGCCCCGTACACGTCGACGTCGACTCGCAGACCATCGCCCGCGCCGTCTTCGCGGGCCAGCGTGCCCTGGCACGGCGCTAGCGCTCGAACCCACCAAGCCACCCAAGAACAGGAGGAGTTCATGGCCAGGAACCTGTGGATCGGAGCCCCCGGCCGGCTCCGCGAAATCCGTCAGGCGGCGAAGAGCTGGGACCGCACCGCCGAGCTCAACGTCACCGAGTTCAAGGCGCTCGAAGGCCGCGTCACCACCTTCGCGCCCACCCGCACCACCCGCCGCCTCAAGCTCTCCTTCGAGTGGCTGGAGCCCGTGGACGCCCAGCACCTCGCGCAGCTCGCCCGCCGCGTCGGAACCGGACGCGGCCCCCTCGTCGTCCTCGACCCCGCCTCCGTCAACCTCCTCGACCCCTACCAGGCGGCCGGGCAGTCGGACATCCCCGGCGGCTGGGACCACTGGTTCACCATGAACGGCGACGTCGCGCTCGCCCGTAACGCCGACGGCATCACCACCGTCGACTGCCGGGACGCGGCCGCCGCCGTCGGCTGGATCCACGGGGTCTGGTCCGGCTGGCCGGTCGAGCCGGGCATGCGTGTGTCCTGGCTCCTGCCGGCCGGCTGGGACCCGGCCACCGCCACCGCCCAGCTGGACTGGAAGGCGGCGGACGGGAAGTACCTCAGCACCAGCCACACCACAGGCGCCTCCGTCACCGGTACCGCCCCCACGGACGCCGCCTTCGTCACGCCCGTCGGACGGCCCGGCGCCATCGGCCTGTTCGGGCTCGCGGGCGGCTGCCTCACCCTCGACGAGGAGCCGGTCGCGCACGCTCTGGGGGACGGCTGCCCGGCCATGGTCGTCACCGCGTACACCGATGTCCCGTCGGCCCGCCTGCCGTTCCGCAACGTCGGCCTCGACCTCGTGGAGGTCCGCGATGCAGCGCTCTGACGAGGCGCTCGACCGAGCCCTTGCCGCACCCGAGCGCGTGCCGTCCCACTCCACCCGCCTCGGCGGCATGGAAGTCGGCCCGCAGGTCCAGTCGTGGAAGGTCGAGCGGGCGTACGCGACGGACCTCCCGGAGGCGATGCGAGCCGTCTCCGGCAGCGCGTCGGCCCAGCTGGAGCTGCTGCTCGGCGGCGCGGAAGGCGTCCCCGCCCCGCAGCTCTACTCGGCGTGGGCGGACCGCCTCACGGGGGACCTCGTACGCCCCGGCCAGTCCGTCGTCCACACGGCGGGAGCGGCCGGCCGCACCGTGCCCGCCTTCCGCGGCACCGTCCGCTCCCGCACCGCCGCATCCGGCAGCGACACTGTCACCGTGCAGGCCCTGGACGGCGCGGAGCGGCTGCGCGGCCCGGCCTCGCTCCCCAGGCCTTACCACGGCTACCTCCTCGGCCGGCCGGTAGCCACCGCGACCTGGTGCGTCGACGAACTCCTGCGCCAGGGCGGCATCCACAGCTGTCCGCCGCCGCGCGCCCCGGCCGTCGACCCGACCGATACGAACCCGTTCACCGCGCTCTACGCCTCGCTGCACGGCGGCTTCAACGCGACGCACGGGCAGCCCGAGCTCGTGCCGAGCCCGTCGACGTACGACTGGATCCGCGAGGGCGCGCCCTTCGAGATGGCCCTCATGCCCAAGGCGGCCGGTCTTGCCGTCTCCTGGATGCCGCGCTCGCGGTTCGCCCTGCCGGGCAAGGTCTTCCAGGTGGAGTGCTGGGTCAACACGGCGCTCGCGCGGGGCAACATGATCGAGATGTCGGCGGTCTTCGACCAGAACGGCACGCGGACCGGGTACCTCAAGGTGTCTTTCGACATCGCCACCGGGAACGTGCACATCACGTCCGGGACGAACGGTGTCGCCGAGCAGGTGCTGCCGCCCTGGCCCATCGACACACTGGCCTCCCTGCGTGGGGTCTGGCACCTCGGCTTCATGGTGGACACGTCCTCGACCGGGTCGGTCGTCGCTCCGACCGTGCAGCCCCGCCTCACTCAGCCCGACGGCAGATACCGGGTGGGTGCGAAGGTCACCTTCAACAAGGAGGACGCCTGGCAGCCGGTCTCGGAGCTGCAGCAGATCGACCTGAAGACCGACATGGCCGTCGAGTGCCTCCAGGTCACCGACCGGGTGTGGGCGGACACCGCCACCTATCCGCGGGAGGAGTGGGAGCAGCGGGGGCAGTGGACCAAGGGTGCCGTCCTCGACACGCCCGAACTGCCGCTCTTCGACGTCCCGAAGGTGTCCGGCTCCCAGTGGGACGCGATCACCGAGATCGCGCGGGCCAGCATGTCCACCGCCGAATTCGACGAACAGGGCGTCTTCCGCTGGCGCGGCCCCTCGCGGTTCACCAAGGTGCCGACCGTCCCCGACCGCACCGTCACCACGCGCCGGGACATCTCCTCGCTCACCGTCACCGAGGAGATCGACGCGTGCCGCAACTACTGCGAGCAGCCCTACCAGGACTGGAACGGCATCAAGGCGGTGGTCGGCGAGCCGATCCTGGACACGGTGGTACGGGAGATCAAACCGAACTCGGCGATCGTCGTGCAGTACGCCATGGCCGAGGACGACACCGAAGTCGGTCCGCCCGGCGTCCTGGACGACTCCGTCAGCGGCGAGGGGCACCAGGTGCGTTTCGGCAGCGCGAAGACCGGTGGTGTGTCGGTCAAGGGCGATGTCACGGTGGGCTGTTGGCGGGACGGTCCGACGTACTACGTGCGGTTCGCCAACCACAGTGCGTCCAGCGTGTGGACGGTGACGAAGGACGGCAAGCCCTCCGTGCGGCTCCAGCCGCTCAAGCGCTCGGCCGACCCGAAGCAGCGCACGTACGCGTTGACGAACTCGCCCAGTCAGAAGTACTACGGCAAGCAGCAGTACACGGCGCCCTCCGGCGACTGGGTGCAGACGGCCGAGACCGCTGTCGCCCTCGCGAAGGCCATGATCAACGCGGGCCGCTATCCCGTGCCGCTCCTCGGCGACGTCGAGGTCCTGCACGACCCGCGCATCCAGCTCGGAGACGTGGTCCGGGTGGTCGACAGTGCGGGCGCCGAACTCGACACGTTCGCCTGGGTGGTGGGCATCCGCACCACGCACGCCGCCGGCAGCACGCCGCAGCAGACCCTCACCCTGCGCGGCACCGCCTTCAACGGCGTGCCCGCCGACGCCGGGCTCGCCCCCGATGCCCCGGTCGACCCCGCCTACGGCCAGCAGCGGAAGTACCAGCAGTTGGCCGCGCAGTACGCGACGCTCGACGCCCTCACGAAGCAGGCGATCAGCTACCGGACGCTGCTTGAGACACCGGGAGCCACGGCATGAAGCAAGAGGAGCTGCCCGTCGACGGCGACGAGGCGCTCGTTGATGGCAACGAGGCGCTGGTCGATGGCTACGAGCCGCCGCCGGGACCCATCCAGATCGACGACCCCCTCGTAGCGGCGGGCGACGAGGGACCCGACCCGAGCCAGATGCTCCCGCTGCCCCTGGACGACTGACCCGCGGCTGCCCCCCCTCAATCACCCCAGACCCAGTCTCTGTCCCTGTCCCAGTCCTAGCCCCTGCCCCAGGAGGACTCGCTCCCATGGTCGCTCTCACCCCGCTCGGCAGCCTGCCCTACCCGCAGCCCGCCGACAACGCCGACATCCCCGTCCACCTGCAGTCCCTCGCCGAGGCCGTCGACGGGCGCACCGTGCTGCGGTTCGCCGACGGCGCGGCCCGCGACGCGAAGTTGACCGACCCGATCCCGGGCATGGTCGCGTGGCTCAACAACCCCGGGCGGTTCTACTACTTCGCCGCCGACAAGCGGTGGACCGCCCTCGTGCCGGGCCCCTCCCACTGGTACATCTCGACCGCGGGCACCACGACATCGGCCGCCTACGTGGAGACCCTCACCGGTGCCACCCCGCCCCTGGCCGTCACGGCCACCGCCCCGCCGTCGGGCACGTTGCTCATCACGGTCGGCGCCCGCATCAGCAACAGCAGCGCCAACTTGGCGTACTTGTCGGCCTCCGTGAAGCAGGGCGCCACCGTCGTGAGCGCCGCCGCCGACACCCGCGCGGCGATCGTCGGCGGGACGAACCAGGTGTCGTCGTGCATCCAGTACCCGGTCAGCGGGCTCACCCCGGGTGTCACCTACACCTTCACCGGCGCCTACCGTTCCGCGGCCGCCGCCAACACCGCCACCTTCGCCAACCGCTTCCTCACCATCACGCCCATGGTCTGACACACCCCGAGGAGGCTCCCATGGCCACACCTCTGACTCCCGACGCCCTCGCCCGCGCACTGCGCGCCGAGGGCGTCCGTATGAGAGAACACGGCAACTGGAGGACGTACAACCGCAATCACAAGGGCGCCTGGGGCCCCGTGCACGGCGTCATGCTGCACCACACCGCCGGCACGAACAGCCTCGACCTCTGCCGGCGCGGCACCCCCGACCTGCCGGGGCCGCTCTGCATCGGCCTGATCGCCAAGGACGGCACGGTCCACCTCGTCGGATACGGCCGCACCAACCACGCGGGCAGCGGCTCGACCGCGGTGCTCGACGCGGTACGCACCGAGAAGGCCCTGCCGTCCCGTCCCGGCCCCGACGCCGTGGACGGCAACGCCCGTTTCTACGGCTTCGAGATCGAGAACCTCGGCAACGGCCGCGACGCCTATCCGGCCGCCCAACTCGACGCCGTGGAGCGCCTGTCGGCGGCCCTGTGCCGTGCGCACGGCTGGTCGGGTTCGAGTGTCGTCGCGCACAAGGAGTGGACCCGCCGGAAGATCGACCCGTCCTTCTCGATGCCGGTGATGCGGAGCCGGGTGACGGCGCGTCTCGGCTCCGCCGCGCCCGGCGGCGGCAGCAGCGCGTACGTGTCCTTCCCCGGAGCCGAGTTCTTCGCGATCGGGCGGCGCAGCGCGCTGTTCACGGCGGTCGGGCGGCGGCTGGTGAAGGAGGGCTGCGGGCGGTACGCGGTCGGCCCCGGTCCGACCTGGAGCGAGGCCGACCGCGCCTCGTACGCCGCCTGGCAGTACAAGCTCGGCCACCGGGGTGCGGCGGCCGACGGAGTGCCCGGCCTGTCCAGCTGGAACCGCCTGCGCGTACCGCGGTCCTGAAAGACCGTCGGTTCCTGGAGAGGATGACCATGAAAGATGCCACGCGCAGAGCGCTGCGCACCGCCGCGCAGGTGCTGGTCACGCTTGTCACCGCGCTGCCGCTGCTCGCGGCCGAACCGGAGATCGCCGATGTCCCGCTGCTCGCGGGCCTCGTTGCCTTCGCCACCGGCCTGAGCCGACTGATGGCCGTGCCGGCGGTGGAGGCCCTGCTGCCCCCGTGGCTGCGCAGCACAGGGCGCGAGGGGGCGGGCGATGGCAGGACCTGAGACCGGGAGCGTCCCTCTTGAGTTGGAGCGGCTGCGGCGCTCCGTGGACGTGGGCTTCGCCACCACCCGAGGCGATCTGGCCCTCCTGTTGCAGCGGGCCGACCAGACCGACAAGACCCTCTCGGAGCACGAGGACCGCCTCGACACACTGGAACGCGGCCGATGGCCGCTGCCGTCCCTGGCGGCCATCACCTCCTGCACGGCCCTGGCCGTCACGCTCTGGCAGTCGGGCGGCAGGTGAGACGCCCGCGGAGGATGCGATAGGCGAACGCCATCTCGGCCGACGCGGTCCTGGCCACCGCCGCTTCGGCCGGGATGCCCTCCGTCACAGCTGAGGACGTCAGCTCGTCGCCGTCGCCCGGGCGGACGGAGCCGCCGCCGGTCCCTCCGCGATGGTGCGCTCGATCCAGACTCGGCCCCCGCGAGGGGCGTCGCCGAACATCCACATCGGGCCCGGCCGGACCCGACACCGTCGATCTTGTCCGGGCCGCCGCCCTCGGCGAGGCGATGCTCTCACCGAGCATCACCACCAAGCTGCTGGCCGCCTTCGCCACGGGCGCGGGCGCCCCGCAAGCGCAGGCGCAGGCGCGAACGGAAGCGCAAGTGCGAGCGCGCTCGCGGATGGCGGAGCTGACCGTCCGCGAGCGCGAGGTCGCCCTGGCGGTCGCCCAGGGCCACAGCAACTCCGAGATCGCCACCGAGTTGCTCGTGAGCCAGTCCACCGTAAAGGTCCATCTCAGCCGGATCATGACCAAGCTCGACGCCGCCAACCGCACCCAGGTCGCGCTCATCACCCACGACGCCGGACTGACCTGAACGTCTGACTCGCGCCTGCCTCAGGGGCCTGATCTGCCTCAGCGCACCGACGTCGTGGGCAGCGCGGCATCGATCCGGAAGCCGCCGTCACCGGTGGGCCCGGACTCGATGATGCCTCCGGCCAGGCGGACCCGCTCTGTCAGACCGATCAGCCCGTGTCCCCCGCTGGGCAGCAGAGGCGCACCGTCGGCAGCCGGTTCGGCGGGCCTCTCGGGCGGGCCGTTGACGATCCCCACCCGTACGGTCTGCGGGCCGAACGCGAGATGAATCCGCGTCGTGGCGCCCGGGGCGTGCTTGTGCACGTTGGTCAGAGCCTCCTGCACGACCCGATGCGCGGCACGCTCGACCGGCTCTGCCAGCGGCTGCGGCGCGCCCTCGACGAGCACGGTGACGGGCAGCCCGGCGGTCCGGGAGCCGTCGGCCAGCTCGGTGATCCGGTCGACGGCCGCGCCGGGGTCGGGCCGCTGCTCGGCCGACGCCGACGACGCGGCCGACGCGGCAGGGTCGTGCGCCTCGGTGGCCGGGCCATCGGCCGGGCTGTTCCTGAGTACCCCCAGCATCTCGCGGAGTTCGGTGAGCGCGCGCCGACCAGCCGTCTGGATGATCTGCGCGGTCTCGCCCGTCACCTCGGGGTCGTGGGCGACGGCGCTGAGCGCGTTGGCGTGTACGACGATCAGGCTCACCTGGTGGGAGACCACGTCGTGCATCTCTCCCGCGATGCGCCGACGCTCCTCTTCCCGCGCGGCCTCGGCGACGAGCCGCTGCTCCCGCTCGGCGCGCTCCGCCCGCTCGACGAGACCGGCGACGACGGCACGCCGCTGGCCCACGTACAGCCCAAGCAGCAGCGGCACCAGGCAGGAGAAGACGAAGTTCACCGTGAACCAGGCCACCACTGTCCTGAGGCTGGACCACCCCGCCGCCTCCCAGGGCGCGAGAACCACAAGGCCGATACCGGCCGAGGCCCAGACGGCCCGGCGGCTGTGCGGGCCGCGGTAGGCGCCCACCGCGTAGTAGGCGAGGGGCGTCGAGAAGGGCGAGACCTGAAGCACCTTGGCGAGCAGCGTGACGCCGAGTACCAGCTCGGGGGCCCGGCGCCGTACGAGCAGCGGCAGTGCGCTCACCACAGCGAGCACCAGGTTCGCCCAGGGAGCGGCCGGTCCCAGGTAGGGGTTCTGGTAACTGTTCAACACCGCGAGCAACAAGGCGCCGACCGTGAGCACCAGATCAGCGGCGCGCGCAGACAGAAGCGGCGAACGCGGCACGGGCCGCGCGGCGAAACTCTGCCCTCCGCCTCCGCCTCCGCCTCCGCCTCCGTCACCGGAGGGCAGGAGAGCCCAACTGCGCAACGTGTTCCGGAAGGGGCGGGTGCGACTGGTGGTACTCACCCGGCGAGGATAGAAGGCGACGCCGGACCAAGATCGGGCGGAGGGCCGTCTCGATCGCTCTGACGCCGACAACGTTGAAGGGCCCCACCGCGGACGG
>NZ_JBHTSF010000223.1:0-11970 GCF_042795295.1 Streptomyces sp. NPDC056486 | reverse complement strand
CACCCACACCCTCCACCGCAAACAACCCCCCACCCACACCCTCCAAACCACCCTCGCCCACCACCACACCCACCACCACACCAACTGGCCCACCACACCCACCACACCCACCACCCAACCCACCAAACTCCCCACCTACCCCTTCCAACACCAGCCCTACTGGATCCACCCCCACTCCCCGACTCTCCAGCACGCAGAGAGCGGTCACCCGCTTCTCGGCGAGCCCGTCGAGCTCGCCGTCGGTGAAGGGCAGTGGTTCTCCCGGGCGTTGGAGGCGGATCGGCCCTGGTTCATCGATCAGCACCGGCTCGCCGGCACTGCCGTACTCCCGGCCGCCGCGATGCTGGAGTGGGCCGTCGCGGGGGTGCAGAGCGCCGCTGACGTGGGCTCAAACACCGGGGTGAATCTGGAAGGCGTCACCTTCAACGACTTCCTGCACTTCGGCTCCGACGTGCCCATCAAGGTCCAGGCTTCGGTCGTGCCCGAACAGGACGGATACCGGGTGCGCTGCTTCGGCCGGCCGGACGAGCCCGCCACGGGGAAGAAGGCCCGGCCCTGGACCGAGCACCTGACCGTGACGCTTGCCTCCCCCGTCGCCGACGGCGTGCACCATGTCGACCTCGACGAGCTGCGCGCCAGGGTCCCGGTCGTCGACTCCGACGGGCTTTACGAGCGTCTGCACAAGATCGGCGTCGAGTACGGTCCTGCCTTCCGCGCGCTCAAGCAGCTCCGACGCTCCGGGGCAGGCACCGAAGCGCTCGCGCTGGTGGTGGTCGATGCTCCGGACATCGCGCGGGACACAGAGAAGTACACCCTGCATCCCGTCGTCCTCGACGCCTGTTTCCACGTCGTCGCCGGGTTCACCGAAGGCGACGAGACGCTGCGGCTGCCCGTGGGGCTCGACCGGATGCGTGTGTACGGGCGGCTGCCCCACCGCGTATGGGCGTACGCCCGTTGGCACGGGGTCGACAAGTCCGGCGAGTGCTCGATGGACCTGGACCTGATCTCGGAGTCCGGGGAGGTGCTCGCCTCCGTCGAGAGGCTGCGGTTCCGCACGGTCGCCGCGACCGCGTTGCGCGGCATGGCCGTCACCCGCCCCCGTCAGTACGTCGTCGAGTGGACGCCCTTCGTGCCGCCCGTCACGGCCGGCGAATCCGCCGAACAGGCGCCCGGCCCATGGCTCGTGGTGGATCGCGACGCCCCGACCGATGGCTGGTGCGGGCGCATCGTCAGGTGGGGTGCCAAGGCCGACGACGAGGGCGCGGTGCTCAGTGGTCCCTTCGTCGTGGACGTGGAGTCCGAGTCCGAGCTGGAGCGGTTCTTCGGTGAGCGTCTCGGCCGCGAGCTCGACGCCCTGGGCGCCGACGGGGGTGGCCGCCTCGCGGGGCTTGTCCTGAACGGTGTCTCCGCCACGGAAGGCCCGGACGAGGACGCGGGTGGGGACGGCGGTTTCGCCGAGGTCCAGCGCCTGGCCCTGCACAGCCTTCTCCTCCTCAAGCACTTCCTCCGCGCCCGTGCCGACGAGCGGCCCGGCGTCGTCATCCGCTCGTCGGGCGCCGCCCAGCTGCCGGATTCGGGCGGGGGCAGTGTGTCGTCGCTGGTGCAGTCCGTCCTGACCGGTGCCACGAAGGCCGTCATCTCCGACCACCCGGATCTACGGTGCGTCCAGGTCGACATCGACCCGTCCGGGCCGGTGCCGCCGCTGGGCGAGGCGCTCGTGCGGGCCGCGCAGCTGCCGGGCGCGGGGCATCTCGCGGAGCGCGGCGGTCGGTGGTTCGAGGCGCGGATCACGGAGCGGGATTCGACCGGTGGACGGCCCTCCGTCGATGTACGGACCGACGGGACGTATCTCGTCACCGGCGGTCTCGGTGGCATCGGTCTGGAAGTGGCGGGGTGGCTCGCCCGGCAGGGGGCGACGTCGCTCGTGCTGGCCGGCCGTAACGTTCCGGAGGAGGTGCCGTCCGAGGTGGCGCGGCTGCGCGCCGACGGTGTGCGGGTCGAGCTGCGGAGGGCTGATGTGTCGCGGGCCGACGATGTCGCCGGGCTTGTCTCCTTCGTACGGGAGGAGCTGCCCGCCCTGCGCGGTGTGTTCCATCTCGCCGGTGTCACGGACGATGCGGTCCTCGACAAGCTGGACGGGCCGCGGATCCAGGGGGTGCTCGATCCGAAGGCCGGCGGTGCCTGGCATCTCCACCGGGCCTGCGGGGATCTCGACCTGTTCGTGCTGTTCTCCTCGATGACGGCGATGACCGGCGCTGCGGGTCAGTCCAGTTACGTTCTGGCCAATACGATTCTCGACGCCCTCGCCGCTCATCGTGAACGGCTCGGTCTTCCCGCGCTGAGCATCGGCTGGGGCGCCTGGGGCGAGGTCGGCATGGCCGCCCGCGGCGGGTCGCTCGCGGGACTCGCCGCCACGGGCGTGGACGCGATGGCGCCGCGGCAGGCGTTCGAGGCGTTCCAGCAACTGTCCACAGGCACCCCGGCTCATGTGGGTCTGGCCCGCATGGACTGGCACCGCTATGCGGCGGTGACGGCGCGCCCGGTGCCGTACACCTTGCTGAGCGCAGTGCTGCCGCTCGGCGGCAACCCCTGGACGTCCGGCGAGACTTACCGGTCCGTGGAGGAGCTCACGGAGCTGATGGCGGCCGATCCGGAGCAGGCCCGCGACGCCGTGCTCGGCCAGCTGTTCGACATGGTCTCGGTGCTGCTCGGCCTCGGTGAACAGCAGCGCGACGAGCTGCGCCCCCGCTTCGCGGCGACCCGTCTGAACGTCCTGGGCCTCGATTCACTGACGACGGTCAGACTGCGCGGCCGGCTGTTGGCCGACACCTCCACCGATGTGCCTTCGGACCTCCTGTTCGGGGGCGGGCCGGCACTGGAGATCGCCGAGTTCATCTGCCGCCAGCTGGCGCTGCGCTGCGTGCTGGTCGCTGACGACGACGCCGTGGAGGACTCGGCGGAGACCGAGGTGCTGACGCTGTGACGCACGGCGCGCGACATCGCGAACACCGAGTCCCCGCATCCACGCCCGCACCCTCGTACGCACCACGACACAGGAGAGAGGTCCCCAGTTGAGCACGGGAGGAATGGACCGGATTTCGTCGCTGCTGGACGAGCTGGCCGACAGACGTATCAAGTTGAAGCTCACCGGTGACCACCTTGAGGTGCAGGCGCCGCGCGGCAGCCTGACGGCGGACCTGCGGGAACGGCTCGCGGGTCACAAGCAGGAGATCGTGGCATGGCTCGCTCGGTCGGCGGGCGGCTCGCAGGCAGCCGATGGCGAGCTGCCCACGGTGGAACACGACGCGGAGCGGCTCTACGAGCCGTTCGCCCCCTCCGACCTGCAGCAGTCCTTCCTGATGGGCAGCCGGGAGGGGTTCGAGTTCTATGTGCGTCCGCACCAGTACGGGGAGTTCGACTTCGACGAGCTGGACGCGGGCCGCTTCCAGGAGGCCTTCCACCGTGCGGTGCACCGTCAGCGCAAGAACCTCGTGGTGGCCGACGAAGACATGCTGCTGCGCACGGTGCGTGATCCGGCGCCGGTCGAGTTCACCGTGTCGGACCTGCGCGGTCTGCCCGCCGACGAGGCCGAGCGGGCCATGCTGGCGCTCCGTGAGCAGATGGAGCGGCAGGAGCCGGCACACTGTCAGTGGCCTTGGCTGACACCGCACTTGAGTCTGTACGGGGAGCGCGGGGCGCGGTTCCACTACAACAACAACAACCTGTTCGCGGACGCGCCGAGCGCCTTCCGGCTGCTGAGTGACGCTCTGCACTACTACCACCACCCGGACGACGAGCTGCCCGAGCTCGAGGTGGCCTTTCGGGACTGTGTACTGACGCTGGCCGAGCTGGAGGCGTCCCCACTCGGTGAGAGGTCGAAGAAGTATTGGTGCGACCGGATGGCCGACTGGCCGTCCGCGCCGAAACTGCCCCTGGTGAGCAGCGCTGTCCGCCGCCGCCGGTCGGAACTGTCGCGGCGTGAGCTGCTCCTCGAACCCCGTATCCGTGAGGCGTTGCAGGCGCGGGCGGACGCACGGGGCCTGACCCTGACGAATGTCCTTCTCGGGGCGCACGCGGAGGTCATCGCACAGTGGAGCGGTTCACGGCACTTCCTGCTGAACAACATGATCACGCACCGGCTGCCGCTGCATCCGCAGATGCGGGAGATCCTGGGCAACTTCGCGTCGCTGTACCCACTGGAGGTCGACTGGCGTCAGCCGGAGGGCTTCGAGGAGCGGGTACGCCGACTGCAGGCGCGGGTGATGTCCGATACGGAGCACACTTACTGGAGCGGCAGCAAGGTGCTGCAAACGCTCAATCAGGTGCGGCAGACACCTGGCAGCGCGGTGTGTCCCTTCGCCGTGGGCAGCGCGCTGTTCGTGGGCCCCGCCGATCCGCCGGGCTACAGCCTCCTGGAGACGCCGCAGACCCTCCTCGACACCGAGTTCTGGGAACTGCGGGACGGCCGGTTGTGGGTGATCTGGGACGCCATCGAGCCGATGTTCCCCGCCGGGATGATCGAGGAGATGCTGGCGGCGTACGGCCTGCTGGTGACGCGCCTGGCCGAGGACGAGTCCGCCTGGCGGGAACGGGACTTCGACCTGCTGCCCGCGGCCCAGCGCGAGCAGCGCGCGGCCATCAACGAAGAGGCGCTCGGCGCGGCGGGCGAACCGCCTGTACGGCTGCTGCACGAGGTGCTGCCCCGCACGGCGGCCGCGCAGCCGGACGCACCGGCGGTGATCGGGCCCGACGCGAAGGTCAGCTACGGCGAGTTGCGGGAGCGGAGCCTGCAGATCGCCGCGCGACTCGGTGACTGCGGAGCCGGCGCCGGCCATGTGGTGGCGGTCGCGCTGTCGAAGAGCCCGGAGCAGATAGCCGCCGTGCACGGTGTTCTCGCGACGGGCGCCGCCTATGTCCCGGTCGATCCGGAGTGGCCCACGGACCGTATCCGCTATGTCCTCGCGGACACATCGGCGGTGGCCGTGGTGACGTCGGCGGCGCTCCGTGACCGGCTCGCGGAGGCGGCCTCAGTGCCGCTGGTCACGGTCGAGGAGTGCGCGCGGCGGCGGGAGGCGCCCGATGCGCACCCGGGGGCGGCGACACGGCGGCCTGACGACCTGGCGTACATCATCTACACGTCGGGCTCCACCGGGAGGCCCAAGGGCGCGATGCTGGATCACGGCGGCCCGTTGAACACGGTGGCCGACATCAACCGGCGCTTCGGGGTGACCTCGTCCGACGTGCTGTTCGGGGTCTCCTCGCTCTGCTTCGACCTGTCGGTGTACGACGTGTTCGGTGCGGCGGCGGCGGGGGCCTCCCTGGTGCTCCCCGCGGCGTCGCAGACCGATCCGGCATCGTGGATCGACACGGTGCGCTCGTTCGGCGTGACCGTGTGGAACTCGGTGCCCGCCCTCATGCAACTGTTCGTGGAGGAGGCGGTCGCGGCCGGCGTGCGGCTGCCGTCGCTGCGTACGGTGCTGCTGAGCGGAGACTGGATTCCGGTGGACCTGCCGGGCCGGATCCGTGAAGTCGCCCCGAACGCACGGGTGATCAGTCTGGGTGGCGCGACGGAGGCGTCGATCTGGTCCATCTGCCATCCGGTGGACGCACCCGATCCCGCCTGGGCGAGCGTTCCGTACGGTCGTCCGCTCGCGGGTCAGAGCTGGCACGTGCTTGACGGCTCGGGGCGGGACGCACCGGTGTGGGTACCGGGCGATCTGTACATCGGCGGCCGCGGCCTCGCACTTGGCTACTGGAACGACCCGGAGAAGACCGAGGCGTCCTTCGTGCGCCATCCCCGGACCGGCGAACGGATGTACCGGACAGGCGACCAGGGCCGCTATCTTCCGGACGGCACCATCGAGTTCCTGGGGCGTTCGGACTTTCAGGTGAAGATCCAGGGGTTCCGGGTGGAGCTGGGCGAGATCGAGCACGCCCTGCTCTCCTGTCCGGGTGTGGGCAAGGCCGTGGTGGTCGCTCCGGACGCGGCATCCGGACGGCAGTTGGTGGCATTCGTCGTCCGTGACCGGCGTGCGGACGTGTCGGAGGTCTCCGGCACGGCCTGGGTGGCGAAGCTGACGGCCCAGCTGGGCCGTCTTGTGCCGCACTACATGGTTCCCGGCCGCATCGCTCTGCTCGACGCCCTTCCGCTGACCGGCAACGGCAAGCTGGACCGGCGCGCGCTTGAGTCGCTGTCCCGCCCGGAAGCGGGGCAGGATCGCGAGCGCACAGCGGCAAGGAACCCGTTGGAGGCCTTGCTCACGGAGATCTGGGAGTCGGTGCTCGGCGTGCACCCGATCGGCGTGCACGACGACTTCTTCGATCTGGGCGGGCAGTCGTTCGCCGCGCTGCGCGTACTGCGCCAGGTCACCGGGCGGACCGGCAACCGGGTGCCACTCGGGCTGCTCCTCGAACGGCGCACGATCGCCGAGCTCGCGGAGAGTCTGCAGACCGCTCAGGGTGCCTGGACGGCGCTGGTCACCCTGCGCGGCCGGGAGCGGGCCGCGCGCGGTGAGCCACTGTTCCTGATGCACCCGGCGGGCGGCAACGTGGCGTGCTACCGACAGCTGGCCGAGCTCCTCGACCGGCCCGTGTACGCCTTCCAGGCCCCGGGCCCCTCGACCGGCCACGAGCCCCTTTCGACCGTGGACTCGCTGGCCCGGCTCTACGTCGACGCACTGCGTGACGTCCAGCCGTGCGGCCCCTACCTGCTGGGTGGGTGGTCATCGGGTGGCGTGATCGCCTTCGAGGCGGCACGCCTTCTGGAGGAACAGGGCGAGGCGGTCGAACGCGTCGTGGTCCTCGACTCGCCGGCCCCGTCCCTCACCAGGGACGTCGACGATGCCCAGCTGCTCGTATGGTTCCTGGAGGACCTCGGCATCGGGTTCAAGCCAGGGCACGCGCCGCTCGACGAGGTGCGCCGCCTGGACGGAATGCGGGACGTCGACAGAATCGCCCGTGCGCTCGCCATCGGCTGCGCCAACGGGCTGCCCGACACGGGACTCGACGCCGGCGATCTGGTGTCCCCGCTCGCGGTGTTCCGCGGTGTCGTGCGGGCCTGCAACAGCTACCGGGGCGGCGTGATCGACGCGCCGATCGACGTGCTGCGCGCCGATCAGGGCGTGGTCAGCGAGTTCGCCGGGCATCCGCACACCGCTGCCTCGGACTGGGGCTGGTCCGGATTCTCGCGGGCCGGGGCGAGCGCCATGGCGATCCCCGGTACGCACTACACCCTGCTCGCCGATCCGACCGCCGTCACCGCCGTCACTCATGCGATCGACCAGCTGGGGGCGCCGAGCATCACACGTTCAACGTCGGTGCCCGCACACCAGACCACCAAGGAGAATTGAGATGTCCCAGGAACTCCTGTCCGAGCTGCACCGGCGCGGCATCAAGCTGCGCCTGGCCGGTGACCGCCTGGACATCGTCGCCCCCGCAGGCGCACTCACCGACGAGCTGCGCGAGAACCTGAAGCGTGACAAGGACGATCTGATCACGCTGCTGCGGCAGGGCAGCACCACCACGGTGGGTCACGAGCCGGGCGTGACTCCCCGACCCGACGAGCGGTACGAGCCGTTCCCGCTCACCGACATCCAGCACGCCTACTGGGTGGGCCGCGGCTCGGCGCTCGACCTGGGCGGCGTCTCCACCCACCTCTACTTCGAACTGGAGCGCACAGGACTCGAGTTGGAGCGTCTCACCACTTCGCTTCGCAAGGTTGTCGCCCGCCACGACATGCTGCGCGCAGTCGTCCAGCCGGACGGCAGGCAGCGCATCCTCCGTGACGTACCGCCGTACGAGATCGCCGTGCGGGATCTGCGCGACGCGGGCGAGGAGGGGCAGCGGGCCGGCATCGAGGAGGTGCGCGGGCAGCTGGATCACCAGGTCCTGCCCGCCGACCGCGCCCCCATGTTCGACATCCGGGCCTGTCTTCTCGACGACGACCGGCTGCGGCTGCACATCAGCATCGACGTGCTGATCCTGGACGGGCTCAGCCTGTTCGTGCTGTTCGCCGAGTGGCGGCGGTTCTACGAGGACCCGTCGTGGAGCCCCGAACCGCTGGCCCTGTCCTACCGCGACCACGTCCTGCACGAGGCTGCGTCCCGCTCCGGCGCCCGCTACCGACAGGACGAGGCGTACTGGCTGGACCGCCTCGACTCGCTGCCCGCCGCACCCGAACTGCCCTTGGCGCTCCGGCCCGGACAGCTGTCCCGTACCGAGTTCACCCGCCGGGCCGGCAGCCTGACACGCGAGCGGTGGAGCGCCCTCAAGGAGACCGCCCAGCAGCGCGGCCTGACGCCTTCGGCGGTCCTGATGACCGCGTTCGGCGACGCGCTGCGGCTGTGGTCGGCACAGCCCGACTTCACCCTGAACCTCACCCTGTTCAACCGACCCCCCGTGCATCCCCAGATCAACGACGTCATCGGGGACTTCACGACGCTCACGATGCTGGAGAACCGGTACGACGCCGGGGCCACGTTCGCCGAGCGGGCCCAGACCTTGCAGAGCCAGCTGATGCGCGACCTCGAGCACATGGCGTACAACGGCGTGCAGGTGCTGCGGGAGCGGGCACGGCGTCTTGGCGGTGGGCCGGCCGCGGCGATGCCGGTCGTCTTCACCAGCGCCTTGGTGCTCGGCTCCCCGGACAGCGACCCGTCGGACGGCATCCGCTTCTTCGGAGAGCAGGTGCACGGCCTGACGCAGACACCGCAGGTGTGGCTCGATCATCAGACGTCCGAGGAGCGGGGGGCGCTGCTCTTCAACTGGGACACCGTCGAGGCGCTCTTCCCGGAGCGGATGCTCGACGACATGTTCGCCGTGTACTGCCGGGCGCTCGACCGGCTCGTGGAAGAGCCCACGGCGTGGGACGCACCAGGCTCACCCGTGACGCTTCCGTCGTGGCAGGCCGAGGAGCGGGACCGCGCCAACGACACGGCCGCCGAGTTGCCGAGCGGCAGCCTGTGCGGCCTGGTCGAGGCGCAGGCACGGCTGCGGCCGGACGCGGTGGCGGTGATCGACGGCGAGCGGGAGTTGACGTACGACGAGACGGTGCGGCACGCGCGCCGTCTGGCGCGGCGCCTCCAGGCGCTGGGTGCACAGGCCGACTCCGTCGTGGGTGTGGTCCTGGAGAAGGGCTGGGAACAGGTCGCCGCGGTGATCGGAGTGCAGCAGTCGGGCGCGGGCTATCTGCCGGTCGAGCCCGGGTGGCCGCAGGCCCGCAGAGACCAACTGCTCGACGAGGGCGGCGCGCACGTCGTGGTGACCTCTCCGTCGTTGCGCGAGGCCTTCGACTGGCCGGAGGGGGTGCGCACCGTCACCTTCGAGGACGCGGAGGTCACCGGGGCGAGCGCGCAACCGCTCGACACGGAGCCGGACCCGGACGACCTGGCGTACATCATCTACACCTCGGGCTCCACCGGGAGGCCCAAGGGGGTGGCGATCGACCACCGTTCGGCCGTCAACACCGTCCAGGACATGAACACCCGCTTCCAGGTCGGCCCCGCCGACCGGGTGCTCGCGCTGTCGGCGCTCAGCTTCGACCTCTCCGTGTACGACGTTTTCGGCCTGCTCGCCGCGGGCGGCACCATCGTCATGCCCTCCGCAGGCCGCGCCCAGGACCCCGCGCACTGGACGGAGCTCGCGGAGCGGCACGGCATCACGGTATGGAACTCGGTGCCCGCGCTCATGCAGGCCTGGGTGGACTCACGCGTCGAAGGGGCCGCACTGCCCGCGTCCAGGGTGCGGTTGGTGCTGCTCAGCGGCGACTGGATCCCGGTGCCGTTGCCCGACGCCGTGCGCGGCCAGCACTCCAAGGCTGAGGTGATCAGCCTCGGTGGCGCCACCGAGGCCGCCATCTGGTCGGTGTGCTACCCGATCGGCGAGGTGCCCGGGGACTGGACGCGTATCCCCTACGGCAAGCCGCTCGCCAACCAGACACTGCACGTGTACGACACCGCCATGGAGCCCTGTCCGGTCTGGTCGACGGGCGAGATCTTCATCGGCGGCACCGGCGTGGCTCGCGAGTACTGGGGTGATCCGGAGCGGACGGCGGAGCGCTTCGTGCGGCATCCGCGCACTGGTGAGCGGCTGTACAGGACCGGCGACCTCGGTCGCTATCTCCCCGGCGGTGACATCGAGTTCCTCGGCAGGTCGGACCACCAGGTCAAGGTCAACGGCTACCGCATCGAGCTGGGGGAGATCGCTGCCGCGCTGCTGCGCCGACCGGGCGTGGCCGATGCGGTCGCGGGTGTGGAGACCAGCCCCAAGACCGGCCACCGGCAGCTCGTGGCCCACGTCGTTCCCGTCGCGGGCAGCTCGGACGGCGGAGCGGGCGCGGCCCCGGACGGGGGCTGGGACGCGGTGCTCGCTGCCTGTGCGGAGCGGACGGAGCAGGACACCCTGGAACTCTCGGCGCCGTTGGCGGAGTACCGCAGGATGCTGGAGACGCTCGAAGACATCTCGCCCGCCCTGATGGCCCGCACCTTCGCCGGCCTTGGCGTCTTCACGGCCGAGGGTGAGGCGGCGTCCGCCGCGCAGATCGTGGACCGGTGCGGCATCAGGCCCGGATACCGCGGCACGGTGGGCCGCTGGCTTGGCGTCCTGGCCGCGGACGGTGTCCTGCGGGCCGGGGACGAGCCCGGGGTGTACGTGGCCGACGCGGCGCTCGACGTCGTGGACCTGGACGAGCGGGTCGGCGCACGCCTGGCCGCCCTGGACTTCGAGGGCAGCGAGGCTGTCCTGTCCGGCTACTTCGCCGACTGCGCCGAGCAGCAGACCGAGATCCTCAAGGGCCGGACAAGCCCGTTGAAACTCCTGCTCAAAGGCGACAACCAGAAGGTGACGGACGCGCTGTACGCCGACAACGCCGTGTCGACGCTGCAGAACCGTGTGCTCGCCCAGGGCGTGCGCGCTTTCGTGTGCAACCGCGGCAAGGAACGCGGACCGGTGCGGATACTCGAGGTGGGCGCGGGCACGGGCGCGACCTCGGCGGCGGTCCTGGAGGCACTGCCCGAGGGCCGGGCCCAGTACTCGTTCACCGATGTGTCAACGTACTTCACGGCTCTGGCCAAGACCCGCTTCCAGCACTGCTCCGGGGTCGAGTACGGAGTCTTCGACATCGACCGCGAGCCGACGCAGCAAGACGTGGCGCCCGGCTCCGTCGACATCGTCATAGCGGCCAACGTGCTGCACGATGCCGCTGATCTGCCGTGGACACTTGACCGACTCCGCTCCGTCCTGGCACCCGGCGGTCTGCTCGTTCTCCTTGAGGGCACGGTCAACTCGCGCCAGCAGTTGGTGACGGTGGGCCTCATCGAAGCCCTCGCCCAGGATCACGGGCCACAGCGGCTCCCGCTGCTCTCCGTCGATGCCTGGCAACGGCACCTGGGGGACGCCGGATTCACGCGGTTCGCGGCTGTCCCGGGGGCGGAGGCGACCGTCGACTTCCACGGCCAGCAAGTGCTGATCGCACAGCGCCCGGGCGGCGATGATGCCGACGCGGTGACGGCCCTCGACCCTGAGGCGCTCCGCCACAGCCTTGAGGAACTTCTCCCCGGCTACATGGTTCCGCGCCATCTCATGCTCATCGACCGTCTTCCGCTCACCGCCAACGGCAAGGTGGACCGCACAGCGCTGCCCTCACCGTGGAACGAGGTGGACGAGGGCGAGCGGATCGCTCCGCGCGACGACCGGGAGCGGACCGTCTTCGCCATCTGGAGCGCGGCCCTCGGACACGATGACTTCGGCGTCACCGACGACTTCTTCGAGCTGGGCGGCGACTCCCTGCACGCGGTCAGCATCGTCGGGCGGCTGCAGCAGGAGTTCGGTCTCTCCGACGGCGCGGAGGACGGCCCCGACCTGCTCTTCGACAACCCGACCATCGCGGAACTGTGCACGGAGCTGGCCACGCGCGGGCAGGGGTGAGGTCCCACGACCACGTAAAGCGCACGGCCCGGGTCACCACACCCGGGC